>JAUNBN010000218.1 GCA_030527085.1 Oscillospiraceae bacterium | reverse complement strand
ACCTGGTGGCTGCTGTCGTTTTTGCCGGAGACCTGAATCGTGACCGACATGCTTTCCCGCAGACGCTCGTTCAGCCGCGCCGACAGCGAATCGCCGTGTTCCTCGACCCACTTGTCATCTTCAGAGTCCAGCAGCAGATTTATCCGGCCGCCATCCCTGAGGTAGCCCAAGTCGATGGCCTTATCCACCAGCTCATCCATTACGAGGTCCAGGTCTTTCTTTTCAAAGTTGTAGCCGTCTATCAATGTCTCGCCGTCACTGTTTACGCCGTCCAGCCCCACTACTGTGTCGCTCCTGTTTACGTCGATGCGAATCTCAGGGTTGATGGAGAGATACACCGTGGCGTAGGTCTGCTGCACCGTGTGAAGCACGGATGTTGCGAGAAGCAGCAGGCAGGCGGCTATTGCGGCCAGGGAATATATGCGGGCTTTCTTCTTTTGCGTCGCCGCCCCGGTCTCGCGCATCTCGATAATATCGCTTACGGTTTGGCCGACCTCGTATCTCCGGTTCGCCGCTTTAATAAAGCGCCCGTCCTCGCTCAGTACTACGGCATAGCTGAGGCGGCTTTCCATCACTATATAATTCATGCGGAGGCCCCCTCCCTTTTAAGAACATGTCTCAGATGTCCGCGGATAATCTCATATCCGTTTGTTTGAATAAGCAGCATGGCTAAAATATACTTTCTGTGCCGCTCAAGCGTCTTGCGCTCGGCTCCGGAGCCCAGCGCGAGCCGGGCCAGAGGCAGCTTCTTCGTTCTCAGCAGCTCGTCCAGCATCCAGGGGTTCTCGGCGGCGTAGCGTATGGCGGCCGCGCAGGCTTCCAGCGTCCGCTCCTGCTTCGGGGAGTGCTCCGCCACATCGGAAAAGCTCACTCCAAAGTCCGCCATAAGGGCCGCCAGCTCCACTATCTCCTGCTTTGCAGCCTCCAGGTTTGCCGATTCCTCAAAGCGGTCGCGCTCGTCCGCCAGCTCGTCGAGAACCCTGCCCTCGTCATTCCCTGTTTCGGCATATAGAGAGACCTGTCCCCGGTGGCGGGATTCCTTTCGCTGGTAATCTATTATCCGGCTGCGAATGAGCAGGGAGGCGTAGCTTAAAAAAGCTCCGCGGCCGCGCTCGTAACCCAAGACGGCCTCGTGGAAAGCCATCATGGCAACGCTGCATTCGTCGTCCAGCTCAGTGCAGAGGCGGGAAATGCATTTGGAGGCTTCCGAACGGATAAAGGGTAGGTAGTCCCGAATAAGCTCGTCTGCCTTCTGCAAATCCTCCTTGGCGGCATAGACCCTGCTTGCGAGCTGATGCTCGTTTTGCATGGCTTCACTCCCTCGTCATAAATAGAATACGTAGGCCGGCTTTCAAAACCGAGGTTGAAAGCAGAAATCTCCGGCCTGTTAGCATTCAGTAAGAATACCCATTCTGAATAATAAAGGAGCAGTGTTAAATCCGATATCGCGCTTATGTCAATTCCATGTAAAATACGTGAGTGCCCCTATTGCGCGCTTTTTGCTGTATTCCCCCGCCTTCGGCGAACCCGCTTTTGGACCACTCCCTAAAATACAGGAGCCACCCGAAGAGAGGCATATCAGCGTGTAAAATGCAGTAATTCCCCCGCCGAAGGCGGGGGAATTACCGCAAAAAAACCCTGCGGCGGGACACTCCTTCCGAAAAAGTATTGACAAACACATATGAGCGACGTATCATATGAATATAAATTCATATGAACGGAGTTTCAAATGACGCTTCACGACCACGATCATGAGGGGATTTTAAAAAAGGTGCGCGAGGAGCTGCCCGCCGACGAGCTTTTGAGCGACCTCTCCGACCTCTTTAAAATCTTCGGCGACACAACGCGCATGAAGATACTCTACTCGCTTTTTGAAAGCGAGCTGTGCGTCTGCGCCATAGCCGAGCTGCTCGGCATGACGCAGTCGGCCATATCTCACCAGTTGAAAGTCCTCAGGGACGCGAATCTCGTGACCGGCCGCCGCGCGGGCAAGACCGTGTTTTATCACCTCGCGGACGACCATGTCCGCACTATCGTCGCTCAGGGCTTTGAACATCTCATTGAAGAAAGAGAGCAGGAAAATGAAAAAGGTATATAAGCTCAGAGATTTGGACTGCGCGCACTGCGCCTCCCAGATAGAGGCGGCCGTCAAAAGGCTTGAGGACGTAAAGGACGCTTCCGTCAACTTCTTAACTCAGAAATTCACGCTCGAAGCCGAGGACGAGGTCTTTGAGGCGGCGCTCGAGGGCGCGCTTAAGGCTTTCAAAAAAATAGAGCCGGACTGCAGCGTCGAGCTGTAGTTTCCGAGTTTGTAAAAATGAGCAAAAAACAAAAAAAGGTACTCGCGCGCATTATTCTCTCGGCCCTCCTTGCGGCGGCCGGATTTTTCACTCAAGACCTCTCCGCTTTCGGAATCGAGGGGCTTTTGGGGATAGCTTTCTTTTCGGCGGCCTACATAGTCGTGGGCTGGGACGTGGTCTTTGACGCGCTGCGAAATATTATTTCGGGCCGGGTCTTTGACGAAAAGCTCCTGATGACGCTGGCCACGGCGGGAGCCTTTGCCATCGGCGAATACCCCGAGGCTGCCGCCGTAATGCTCTTTTACCAGACGGGCGAGCTGT
>JAUNBN010000217.1 GCA_030527085.1 Oscillospiraceae bacterium | reverse complement strand
GGTGAGCGTGGGAAGGTAGATGGTGGCCATGAACCAGCCGACGTAATAGCCGTACTTACGGCCCATCGTGACCTCGGCGTAGTCCACTATGCCGTTGACGTATTCCCATTTGGTGGCCATGAGCGAGAAGGTGTAGGCGCAGATTACCATGATAACGCCGCCTATGGCCCAGGCGAGAATACCTATGGGCAGGTTGCCGCCGGTGGCGGAGAGGATCTTTTCGGCCTTAAAGAACACGCCGCTGCCGATAACGATTCCGACGACCATCGCTATGGCGGTCAAGAGCCCGTATTTCTTTTTCAGTTCGTTTTCCATAGACTGTACCCCTCTTTTTTTAATTCCTTTGTGCCGCTTTTTTATTTCTCTATCCGACAAAGTATTAATATATTATTAATTATTTGCGCGGCTTTGTCAATATAAATGCGGGCCGGGCAGGGCACCGCCGCGTGAAAAATTTGCCGTATTTTCCCGCCGGCGGCGGGGAATTGCGGTATTTTTCACTCTATAAGGCCATTCCTGCCTTCAGGTCATTTCGCCGTCTTATTGTTTTAGTCACACTAAGTTTAAAAAGAGGGTTTATAATTTAAAAAACTAAAAAAGGCGGTAGCTTGCTTTGAACGTTGCGTTTTTCGGGGACTCTCTCGGCGGAGGAGTTATACTCGACGAGGTGAACAACAAGTACAAAAGGCTGGAAAACAGCTTTGCAAAAATGGCGGGCTCGGCGCTGGGCCTTAGCATTCTCAACTTTTCAAAATTCGGCTGCACCGTCGTCAAGGGTTTTGAAATCGTCAGAGCCAAGGCGGAGCAGATAGCCTCGAGCCGATATACGGTGCTGGAGTTCGGCGGCAACGACTGCGACCACCTCTGGGGCGAGATTGCCGAGAACCCCATGGCGGAGCACCCCCCAAAAACCGAGCTCAATGAGTTTAAGCGCATCTACGGCGAGATGATAGCGTTTATAAGGGAGCTGGGCAGCCGCCCCGTGCTGCTCAACCTGCCGCCCATAGAGCCGCAGCGCTATTTCAGCTGGTTCTCTCGCGGGCTTAAGGCAGAGAACATCCTCGGCTGGCTGGGCGGTGACGTGCATTATATCTACCGCTGGCACGAGCTTTACAGCGAGGCCGTGGAGAGAGTGGCGCGCGCTTTTTCCGCACCGCTTATCGATATACGCAGTGAGTTTTTAAAAAGAAGCGACTGCGCGAGCCTCCTCTGCACCGACGGCATACATCCCAACGCCGCGGGGCATGAGCTGATAGCTGCAGCAATAGAAAAAGAGGTGCGATCTCTGGGTGAAAACCTTGTGTAAACCTCACAAAACCGATTGATTAATGCCTCACGGTACTGTATAATATGATTAGAGAGAAAGCGGAAGTGAACTAAGAATGGGCATTTGACGATGTAATTCCCAACTGAAGGTGGGGAAAGACAGCGAAAATCCTGAATAATGGCACTTCCGAGAGAGCAAAGGAGATGAACTCATGAGCGAATGGTGGCGCGACAGGGTGGCGTACCAGATATACCCCCGCAGCTTTCAGGACTCAAACGGAGACGGCATAGGCGATATAAGAGGCATTATCTCCCGCCTCGACTACATAAAATCGCTGGGCGCGGGGATAGTCTGGCTCTCTCCCGTCTACTGCTCCCCTCAAAAGGACAACGGCTACGATATAAGCGACTATTACGATATCGACCCCATTTTCGGCACTATGGCGGATATGGAGGAGCTCTTTGCCGAGGCCGAAAAGCGCGATATTAAGATAGTTATGGATTTGGTGGTCAATCACACCAGCGACCAGCACGAATGGTTCCAAAAGAGCCGCGATAAGAACAGCGAGTACCGCGACTACTACATCTGGAAGCCGGGCAGGGCAGGCGGGCCGCCCAACAACTGGACCGGCTTTTTCAGCGAACCCGCCTGGGAATACGACGAAGAATCGGGCGAATACTATCTCCATCTCTTTACAAAGGAGCAGCCCGATTTAAACTACCGCAACCCTAGGGTTATTGAAGAAGTCGAGAGGATAATGCGTTTCTGGCTCGATAAGGGCGCGGCGGGCTTTCGCTGCGACGTTATAAACGCCATTTGGAAGAGCTCCTTTGAGGACGGCAAAAAGCAGCCCGCCTTAGTCGGAATGGAGCATTTCGCCATGCAGGACGGCGTTCACGACATTCTAAAGAAGCTGCGCGAGGACGTGCTTTCAAAGTACGACTGCTTTGCCGTGGGCGAAACGGCTCTTACTACCGTAGAACAGGCAAAGCTTATGACCGACAAAAACCGCGGCGAGCTGGATATGGTCTTCGGCTTCGAGCATATGGACGCGGATTGCTTTTATGTAAAATACCTCAACCGGCGCTTTAAGGCCGCGCGCCTTGCAAGGATACTCGCGCGCTGGCAGGGCGCGCTGGAATGGAACGCGAATTACCTGGAAAACCACGACCAGTGCCGCAGCGTCTCCCGCTTTGGAGACACGGGCAGATACTGGGAGGCCAGCGCGAAGCTGCTCTGCACCCTGCTTTTATCGCTCAAGGGCACGCCCTTTATCTATCAGGGCGAGGAGCTGGGCATGACCAACACCGCCTGGAACTCACTTGACGAGATAAACGACGTCGAGTCCCGCAACGTCTATAAG
>JAUNBN010000216.1 GCA_030527085.1 Oscillospiraceae bacterium | reverse complement strand
TGGCGCTCGAGCGCCTCGAGCACCTCCAGGGTGTTCGCGCTCGGGCCGTCGTCAAAGGTGAGGTAGACCGTCTTGCCCGAGACCGCGGCTGCCGTCTGAGCCGCCCCGCCCTGGGGCGCGGTAAGGAGTATGCCCAGACCCAGAGCCGCCGCCATAGCTATGGCGCAGGCCAGCGGGATTATTGACTTCAGTTTAAAAGAAATAAACACAAAAACGCTCCCTTTCTCCGGCGAAAGGCGGGTTTGATGCTGTATCCCCCTTCTCTGCCTCAGGGCATTATATGAGCGTTTTTTATATAATAGTCTATTTTATTACAGAAAAGGGTACATCAAGGATTTCACGGGAGCGTCTCAAGAGCGTGTTAATCCCCTGACACACTCAGTCGTGAAGCGCCGTATTAAAAAGCCGTAGCTCACCTTTCAGCTACCGCTTAAAGCAGCGGATAAAACAGCGAACGAGCCGCCAAAGCACAGCGGCTCGCCTTTAAGTCTTTAAACTTTACGCCTTTTCCTCTTCGTCCTCTTCCCAGTCGAGCCTCTCGCGCTGCTCGGCGGCCTTGCTCTCGCTGTAATACTGGGTGTAGTCCATAATCTCCGCCTGATAGGGGCCTATTATCTCGCCAATGAGATGCTGGGCGAGGGCCGGGCCCTCGGGAGCGGGGTTCCACTCCTCGTTTATCTTCTTTTTCATTTCCTTGTTCTTGTCCATTTTTTACGCTCGCTTTCTTTTAATCGAATAGTGTTTCGGGGTCTATCAGCTTGTCGCCGCTCGAGACCTCAAGGTGTAAATGCGGCTCCAGCGCGCTCTCTGTTATCGCGCTCTTTCCAACCGTTCCTATTAGGTCGCCCTGCGAGACGCGGTCGCCCGCCTTAAGGCCGCTCGAAGAACCTAGGTTCGCGTAGAGCACGGTGTAGCCTGAATCCAGCTCCTGCTCCACGATATTTCCCAGCAGGTCGTCCGCGCCCACGCGCAGTATCTCGCCGGAGTAGACAGCGTACACCGAGTCGCCCTCGCCGGCGGCGTAGTCCGCGCCGTTGTGGGTTCGCCAGTCGCCGAGGGTTTCGTTCTTGACCAGCTCCTCACCCGAAAACGGGTTCAGGAGCGCGCCCTCAAGCGGCCGCGTGTGTACGGGCATAAGCGGCTCCTCGGCCACTGCGCTCGAGACCTCTCCCACCTCTTCGTCGGAACTCCCTTCCTCGGGAATCTCCTCGACGGGCTTTTCATCCTCCGCGGCTTCGAGCGGCTCGGGCTCGGTGGGCTCGGCCGAGGACTCATAGCTCGGCGCGGGGCTTATCTCCGGCTCCTCCGCGGAGCTTATCATTCTCGCCACGGCGGCGTAGGAGAGCGCCGCGCCCGCTATCACAAAGGCTATGACCGCGATGTAAAAGCCCTGCCTGCGCAGAAAGCCGCGAATTGGGCGCTCGGTTTTACTCTTCATCTTTTCACCACTTCCTTTTTGGATAGTTTGAACGCTTTGCCCCCGCTTTATTCCCTCGCGCGGTATTTTTGAGATTCCAATGGGAGAATTGATATAAAATCAGGGAGCTTTCCTCCGCCTTCGGCGGAGGAAAGCTCCCTGAAAAACACACGCAGCCGAGCATAAAACACATAAGCTTAAAAAACCTTTTTCGGCCGCTCGAACTAAATTTATTGGTCTTCGGCGGGGGAAATACGGCGTCAAGCACACTTCTGACTCCAAAAAAAGACCTCGTATCCGAAGCTTGCGTCCAGGACGCGCCCTAAGCAGATTTCCCAGCCCGCTGCCGCTATTTTAAGCCCAGCGCTATTGCCTCAATTTCCGCCGCCGAATCGACTATATATTCCGCTCCCGCGCTCTCGAGCTCCCCTCTCCCGCGAAAGCCCCAGCTCACGCCCAGGCAGGGCACGCGCGCCGCATGGGCAAATAAAACGTCCACGTCGCTGTCGCCTATATAGAGCGTCTCGCCCTCTAGGAAGCCGCCCTTGGCTATTACGGAGAGCAGCATTTCGGGCTGCGGCTTGCGCGGCAGACGCTCGCTCGCGCCCAGCACCTCGAAAAACTCTATTCCCGGAAAGTAATGACTTACCACACGCACTGTCTGCTCGTGGGGCTTGTTGCTGACTACGGCGAGACAGAGCCCGGCTTCACCGAGGCGCTCGAGCAGCGCACGCACGCCCTCGTAGGGCTCGGAAAGCTCGCAGCAGCGCTCCATATACCTCTCGGCGTAGATTTTCATGAGCTCCTCGGTTTTGTCTTTTCTCCCCTCGGGCAGCGCGCGCTCGCAGATTTTTTGCATTCCGTTGCCCACAAAGCGGTAGTAGCTCTCAGTTGGGTGCGTGGGCAGGCCCATTTTTTCAAGGCCGTAGTTTGCCGCGGCTGCTATGTCGTGTACCGTGTCTACAAGAGTTCCGTCCAAATCAAAGGCGCAGAGCTTATACATTCCTTTTCTCCTGAAAATCGCTTCTAAGACCCGCCGCCTCTAAATATCTATTATACGGACGGGCGCTTCAGCTTTAGTTTTTAACCTGTTTACTCTAGCACAAAAGGCGTTTCACGGCAACGCCCGGGAACTATTTAGTGTTGTCTCTCTCCCTCGCCTTCGGCGGGGGAGAGACTGTGAATTAACCACGCGGCAGCGCCCGGGAACTATTTAATGCCGTACCTCCCCC
>JAUNBN010000215.1 GCA_030527085.1 Oscillospiraceae bacterium | reverse complement strand
CCAGATAACAGGATTCATATTTTGTTCCCTTTTCCTTGGAGCTGTGACCGCCGAGAACTTCTATTGACTCAAGGCCTGCTTTTTCAAGTTCTTTGCATATAGCAATACACTCCCGCATTGCAAAGCTTCCTGTTTTATCATCGAAGAAGCTGAATTTAGTCGAGATGTGCATTTGCGTATTCGACCTTTGAATTTCATTTACAATGTCTTTAATAATTCTCACACGGTTTTCGGTGCTCCCGCCATACGAATCGGTTCTGTGATTATATTCCGGGTTAACCATACGATTCAAGAACCAGTTATAAGCCAAGTGAAGCTGAACTCCGTCAAAGCCGGATTTTTCAGCACGGACAGCGGCGCCGGCATACATCCTCACGATATCCCCTATGTCTGAATCGGTCAAATCATCAATTGCAACTGGCATAATGCTCCGTTCAGGGCGCATATACTCATTCATGTTCAGTTCTGTCCATATATTGCAATCGTAACGATGAACGATGTCCGTCAGCTTTTTATAGTCCGGTATCAGAACATCACTGCATAGCCGCATATTGCCCACTAGGCTCCAGTTGTAAGGTGAAACATCGGTAAGCCCTGTAACAATCGTACCTACGCCGCCCTTTGCAAGCTCTTCGTATATTTCATAGATTTCATCGTTCAGAAATCCTTCCGGGCTTGCAAGGCTTTCCCATGTCGCCGAACGAATCAGTCTGTTTTTGGCGGTCAATTTGCCATATTTCACTTGTTCAAATATCATGCGTTCCTCCGCAAATTCGCTAGTCGGGTCGTATACCGCGCGGCTTTTGCCGTCCCCGGCCTTTTACAATACAGCCCTTATCGCGGGAGTGCCCCTATTGCGCGCTTTTCGTTATATTTCCCCCGCCTACGGCGGGGGAAATACACCCCAAATACCCGCTTTTGCTCCACTACCATTACCGCTCAAAGCCGCTTCTGCGTTTCTTTGCTGAAAAGGTGCGCGTCCCCGGCCTCAAAGTCCACCCCGAAAAGCGCTCCCGGCGCAAGCCCGCCGCAGTGGCCGCCCGCGCAGCCCTCAAAGGAGAATACGCGGGCGATCAGCCTGCCTAAGGGCGAGACGAGATGCAGCCGCGTCTCCCCGCCGAGCATTTCGGCGTATTCGAGCTCGGCTAAGAGCGTATCGGGCGAGCCGGGCGGCAATAGGCGCAGGCGCTCGGGCCTCAGCCCAAGGATTATCTCCTCGCCGGGCGCGCCTTTTTCAAGCAGCTCGCGCGCCCTCTTGGATCCCAGCGCCGCCCTCGCGGAGCCTAAAACAATAAACAGCTCCTCGCCCTCGCGCTCGAGGCGCGCCTCAAGCAGGTTCATGGCGGGCGAGCCAATGAAGCCCGCCGTGAAGATATCCGTAGGCCGCTCGTAGAGCTCGGCGGGCGAGCCCTCCTGCTTTATGGTACCGCCCTCCATGAGGGCTATTCTGTCGCCCAGAGCCATGGCCTCGTCCTGGTCGTGCGTAACGTAGACCACCGCGGCCTTAAGCCGCTTTTTCAGCGAGAGCAACTCGAGGCGCATATCCGTCCTCAACCGCGCGTCGAGATTCGAGAGCGGCTCGTCCATAAGCAGCACCGAGGGGCGGCAGGCCAGCGCCCGCGCCATGCTAACCCTCTGCTGCTGCCCGCCCGAGAGCTCCCCCGCGCGGCGGCCGAGCAGCTCCTCTATTTCAAGCAATACGGCGCTCTCGCGCACCGCCGCGTCTATCTCCTCTTTGGAAAGTCCGCGCGCCCTCAAGGGGAAGGCTATGTTCTCAAAGGCGCTCATGTGCTCGTAAAGGCCGTAGCTCTGAAAGACGAGCGCCACGCCCCGTTTTGAGGGCTCTGTATCGTTCACGAGCCGGCCGCCGATATACACTTCGCCGCTGTCCGGCTTTTCGAGCCCCGCAATAACACGCAGCAAAGTGGTCTTCCCGCAGCCCGAGGGCCCGAGCAGCGAGAGAAACTCCCCCTCCTTAACGCGCAGCGAAACGCCGCCGAGCGCCCTTACGCCGCCCTCGTAGGTCTTAAAGATATTCTCGAGTTTTATCTCTGCCATAACGCCGCCAGAAAAGTATTATTAAAATTTAAGGGAAGTGCCTGACTTCACTTTTTCCGCTGCATCTCCCCGCTTTTGTTCGCTCTTAATTCAAGCGCGTCCGTACTGCGCAGTAAGCTCCGCTATCGAAGAAGCCAGGCTCCCGCCGTTCCAGCCCTTTTTGAGCCGCCAGCTCCAGTTGCCGCCCAGCGTGCCGGGAATATTGGTGCGCGCCTCGGCCCCCAGGCCCAGATAGTCCTGAAGCTGGGCTATGAATATATCCGCCCGCGAGGCGAAGCCCGCCTTAAGCAGCGCCGCGCCCAGGTCGTCATTTGAAGCTATTCCCAGATAATCCCGCGCCTTTGCGAGCACCTCCGGCGGCGAACAGCTGAGCCACTGAGAGAGCGTCGCGTTGTCGTGCGTTCCGGTGTAGCAGACGCAGCCGCCCTCGTATTTATGCGGCAGATAAGCGCTCTCCTCGCCAGGGTCGAAGGCAAATTGCAGCACCTTCATGCCCGGAAGCTTAGAGAGCGCCAGGAGCTCGCGCACCTCGTTTGTTAAAAGCCCCAGATCCTCGGCTATTATAAAGCTCTCGCCGCAGCTCTCCTTAAGCAGCTCTATGAGCT
>JAUNBN010000214.1 GCA_030527085.1 Oscillospiraceae bacterium | reverse complement strand
GGTTGATTTAAAGGCCATAGCCGCCGTAAAGCGCGCGGTAAAAATCCCCGTTATCGGAAACGGGGATATAGTTTCCTTTGAGGACGCTGCGAAAATGCTCGCCGAAACCGGCTGCGACGCCGTGGCTGTGGGCCGCGGCGCGCTGGGAAATCCGGGCGTTTTTGCGAGAATAAACGCAGCGCTCGAGGGGCTGCCGCAGCCGCCCGAGGAGAGCGCAAGAGAAAAGGCGGCCCTGCTGAGAGAGCAGGCCGCCCTCGCGAGCAAGTATAAGGGCGAGTACCGCGCCATGACCGAGCTGCGCAAGCATATAGTTCACTATGTAAAGGGGCTTCGCGGGGCGGCGGGGCTGCGCCGCCTGGCCTGCTCGGTGGCTGCCATGGAGGAGCTGGAGCGCTTTATAGAGCTCTGGCTTCGTCTCGCCGAGTCTCAGGTTTGAGCGCCGTTTCCCGTTTCGAGCAGCTCGTCGAGCGTCAGGCTGTAGGCGGGCAGAAACTCTTCTATGAAGTATTTGGTCTCGGGCAGGGGCGCCTCGGCCAGAGTTGCCAGTGTCGAGCGCTTTGCGCTCGCAAACTCCGTGTTGCCGCCGGCCTCCTCCTCTATACACTTTATGAGCGCCGCGAGCTTGTCGGCCGCCTTGATTATGCGCCGCTCGCGCTCGCTCAGCGCGGCGGAATCGAAGACCTCGGACATCCGGCCCTTTAGCGTCTCGGGCAGCATTCCGAGCAATCTTTCCTGCGCGGCCTTCTCCACCTTTTTATACTCCGCGCGCAGGCTCTCGTTGGAGTGCTTAACGGGCGTGGGCATGTCGCCCGTGAGTATCTCCGCCGCGTCGTGGTAGAGGGCGCGGCAGACCACTCTCTTTTCGTCCACGTCCTCGGCGCCGAAGAGCTCGATTGCGCAGCAGGCGAGGATATGCGCCACAAGCGCCGTCATCGCGGCGTGCTCCGAGAGCGTCTCCGCGCGGCCGGAGCGCATAAGGCCCCATCTCGTTATATAATTCATTCGCGCCATCATAGCGCCGAAGCCGCTTGCCATACTCAAGCCCCCTTTTGATATAGATTTTATCACAGCGAGCGCCGCGCTTCAATGGCAGCCGGGGGAGCGGGAAACCCCTGCGCGACGGGGAGGGCCTGAAAGCGTGTTCAAGGGTGAAAGTCAGCGAAAGCGGGGCTGCCGTTTATAAAACAGTAAAAATATGCTAAACTTAAACCAAGCGCAAAACAGGAGCGAGGCTATTATGAGGGAAGAGACAGGACCCGCCGGCCCCCTTTTAAACAGGATATTCATGTGGCTGTGTCTTGCGGCCTTCTCGATGCTCGCGGCCGCCTTTTTGAGCGCGGACTGCGCCGGGCTGCTTCCCGCCGCACTCTGCGCTTTGCTGCTGGGGCTCTTTTTCCTCTTCTGCAAATACGCCGTTCCCTGCCTTGAAAAGCTGCCCGCAAAGCGAATAAGCCTCTGCTTTTATATCCTTCTGGCTCTCTGGCTGGCGCTCTCGCTTGTCTACGCCGCAAGCTATGTTGACGGTCTTACGCCGCGCGGCGACTACGAGGCAATACACACCGGAGTCAAGGAAGCCGTGGAGTTCGGGCATCTCACGGACAGCAACCCCTATTTTCTGCGCTACAGCCACCAGCGCGGCACGCTCGCGCTGCTCTCGGCCTATTTTTATATTTTGCAGCGCCTGGGTATCTGCGCCACAGTTGACCTCTTTGCGGGCGCGGTGCTCGTGCGCTTGGGCGCGGCGCTGGCCGCCGCGCTGAGTTACGCCGCGCTCAAAAGAGTTTGGGGCGCGCCGGGGGCGCTGGCCGCCTCGCTGCTGCTTTTGAGCTGCCCGCCCTTCTTCACCGCCTGCACCTACTACTCCATCTCGCTGGGCCTTCCCTTCGCTGCGGCGGGGCTCAGGCTGTATATTACAGCGCGCGGCTGCGAGGGCGGCAGGCTTAAGAAAGCGGCGCTTTTCGCGCTGGACGGCGCTGTATGGGCGGCGGGCGCGGTCGTTTCGGGAACGGTATATGTCCTTATCGCCGCCGTTCTCATCCACCTCTTTTTGACTAGCGGCTTCAAGCGCTTCCTGCCGCGAATAGCGGCGCTGGCGCTGGGATTCGCGCTTTTGCTGGGATGCTTCAACCTCTTTATAAGACACAGCGGCATAATGGATTTTACAAATGAGCAAAAGGAGCTCCTGCCCCTTGGCTACTGGCTGATGGTAGCGGTTAAGGACGAGGGCCTTTACAACGAGGAAGACTACCAGACCATAGTCTCCCTGCCGGATTACGAGGCGAGAGTGGAATACACTCGCGGCGAGCTAAAGCGCCTGCTGGGAGAAATGAGCCTTGGCGACTTCTTAAAGCTCGCCTGGACTAAAACGCGCCTCACCTGGACGGCTGCCGGCTACTCGGGCAGCCCGCCGCAGGGCTTAAGCGCTTCCTATCGCGCGGCCTGGGGCTCGGCGCTCTCCCTTATAATGCTTTTTGGCGCGCTGCGTTTTTTCAAAGCGCCCCCCGCGGCGCACACGCTCTGGCTGCTGAGCGGCTTCGGCCTGGTGTTATTCTTCTTTATTTGGGAAGCCAAGCCCGGCGCGCTGCTGACGGTTTATCCCGTATTGAGCGGCTTTGGCGCGCTCGCGGCGCAAAAGAAGGCGCGGCCTTTATAGAGAGTTCACCCCGCCTTGG
>JAUNBN010000213.1 GCA_030527085.1 Oscillospiraceae bacterium | reverse complement strand
CGGCACCGGGGCCGTTCCCGCCTTTTGGGGACTTCGGGCCAAGTTGGCCCGAAGTGGTATTTAGAGATTAATGTGTATTGTAATGCTGATAAACGGGCGTGCTGCGCCCATGAGAAACATTGAAATTCATGTGCAGCGGCTTCCCGCTGCTATATACCCGTTCGCCCATTGTGCAATTCCTTTCATTTTGAGCATGAACCAGAGTACACATAAGTGATGAGCTGTGACGAATTCCCTCGAAAATTGATGTATTGTAGAATACTTCTGAGGTGAATTAAAATGCCAGAATATTCGCGCCCATTGGGCGACGCTGTAAAACGAGCGAGAGGAAAGCTCGGTCTTACTCAAAACGAGGTCGCGGACGCCATCAGCAGAGACAACCGTACCGTATTGAACATAGAAAACTACAAAGGCAATCCTAAAATGGAGGTTTTATATCCTTTAATTCGTTACCTCCACATTGACTCCAGAGAGATTTTCAATCCCGAAATGCAGCGAGAGAGCCCCGCTATTCAAGAGCTTCGGCTGCTTATCGAGGATTGCAGCGAGGATGAAGCCAAGAGGCTGATTCCTATTTTCAAGTCTGTGCTATCCGCATTGAGGGAAAAGCGATTCCTACCCATTGAATAAAACGACGCAGAGCCTGTTTCCCTTTTTGGAGGAAGCAGGCTCTGCGTTTACACGTCTGGCTTATCGCTTTTGGCTTATTACCATTTTCAAATCTACGACATTTATCAGTATTTCTTTTTTGCATTTGGGACAGTACAGGGGGAAATTCAGCAACACAGTATCATCATATACTCTTGTTCTCGTCTTGCCCTGACATATAGGGCACTGTATCCAAAGGGAAGTCTTTGATGTGTTATTCATATCTATCCTTTTTGTATTATGGTCTGCTCTCTGCGGTGAACGTCTGGATAATGACCACTCGTGGATATAGCGTGAAATAATAATCAGCTTTGCTCCGCAACATATATGCTCACGCGGGACTGGATGTTTTTTGCCGTTTCCTCCGCTGATTTATCACCGGCAAAAAAGGCGGCGGCCTCGTCCAGCACTATGCTAAGAATGGTGACGTCGGTTTGGCAGAGAGCGTCAACGCTTTCCACCAGCGCGAAAGCTCGGTTTGTCAGCGTCTCCATATCAAGCTCGGAGTCCATCATGCGGTTTAAGTATTCCCGCCGCGTGGCTTCCTCGACATCCCGGCGCAGGGAGAGGCCGCTGACCGACGTACACTCGGCGACAAGGAATGTGCGCAGAAATTCCCAGCACTCGGCCTTGTGCTCGGAGTTGGCCGCCATTCCGAGCCTTAAATACGGCCTCACGGCGCTGCCTCCGGGCAGGCCCACAAAATCGTAAGCCTCGCCAAACATATCCAGAAGCGCGCTTGTATGGTTGACGCTGTCCATCTGATATACATACAGGAGCTGCCGCCCGGAGCGGAGCATTTCCCTCGCGTCGTATTCGTACTCGTAGTTATAGGCCGTGCCCTCGCCGGTGACGGCCTCCTCCGGCTGGAGCGCCGCAAGCTCAAGAAGCCCGGTGAACAGCTCCGAGTCGAAACGGCAGCTTCCGCTTTCCCAATCAATAAAGCTGTCCATGTTTACTTCCAAAAGCAGCTCCAAAAGCTGGGATCGGGATATGTCCATGCCGAATATACGCTCTGCCGTGACGGTGTCCAGCTCAGACAGAGAAAGGCCCGGAGTGCCGGAGCGCGCCGCCGCCGTTACAATTCCGAACTTCGGTATCAGCTCACAGAGCGCGCCGTTATATTCCGAGGCTGTCAGTATGTTTTCAAAAAAGTCGCTGCGCTCCAGCTCCGGGTCGGCGTCTATGTATGGATATAAGTTTTCCAGCATCCCCCGCGTCGCCCAGCTTTGTGACGGCAGACCGTTCAAGACGAAAATATCTGGAATATTGCCCGCTATTATCTTCGTGGCCATACGCAGCGCGCCCGCTTCGCCGCTGCCGTCCGTGTCGTATATGGCATAGTCAAGCGTTTCGATTTTTATATCCGCGTGCTCTCTGTTCCAGCGGGCTATGTCGCCGCGTATATCCGTGTCATAGCCGGACAGCGCCAGCGTAAGCGTCACGGTCTGGCCCGTTTCGCCGTCAGGGGTAAGCAGGCACAGGCCGACCTCCTGATCTCCCGCCACTAAAAAGCTCTCGTTTCCGGCGGCGCTGACATTATAGGGCGAGGACACGCCGGCGGTCATGAAGCTCAGTATTTTCGTCCTCTCACCACTTTCGAGCTCGAAGCCATAGAGACTTGAGCCGCCTGTAAGAAAGAGGTCTGTGTCCCCCGCGCCGGAGGCAAGGCTGAAATACGCTCCCAGCTCGAAGCTCTCGCCCCACGCGCCGCTTTCCGCGTCCACAAGCCGGATAACCGTGCCGTCTTGGACGGCAAGCCTGCCGTCTGCCGTGACCGCAAGCGCGCAGTTGTCCCCGGCCTCAAGCTCAAAGCGCGGCTCCGGCTCTGCCCCGGATGTGTCCATGGCGCGCAAGAAGCAGCCGTCCCCGTCGTAGCACAGACTATATAGAAGCCCGTCCGCAAACTCAAGCCCATAGGCGTCGGTGTCCCATATTCCCTCCGCCTCGCCCGCGTTGCCAAGGCGGACGAGCCGCGTCCCGTCCGTGCCGCCGTATTCGTCCGCCAGACACCAGATTTCGCCAGCCGCGTCCCCCGCGAAGCT
>JAUNBN010000212.1 GCA_030527085.1 Oscillospiraceae bacterium | reverse complement strand
AGAGATGTTTTTTAAAAAGCCCTCAGCGGGCTGGCTTATAGCCGGGCTGGGAAACCCCGGCAGGAGGTACGAGCTCACGCGGCACAACGTCGGCTGGCTCGCGCTCGAAAGCTTCGCGAAGAAACAGGGCATAAGGGTAAACCGCGCGCGCTTCAGCGCTTTGAGCGGAACGGGGCGAGTTAGGGGCGAGAGCGTCTGTCTCATAAAGCCCACCACCTATATGAACAACTCCGGCGAGGCAGTGGCGGCCGCGGCGAAGTATTTTAAGCTGCCGCCCGAGAGGATAGTGGTAATCTGCGACGACATAAGCCTCGCGCCGGGACATCTCAGGATACGCGAAAAGGGCTCGGCGGGCGGCCACAACGGGCTGCGCAGCATAATAGACTGCCTTGGCAGCGAGGATTTTATAAGAATAAAAATCGGCATAGGCGACCGCCCCGACCGCGAAAGCGAGCTGGCCGACTGGGTGCTCTCCCTGCCGACGAGCGCTGAGAGGAAGCTGATAGAAGGCCGCTTTGAGGATATCTGCGCGGCGCTGGAGCTTATTATCGGCGGAGATACCACTCTCGCCCAGAGCCGGTATAACAGCTGATGGACTTACTCAACACCCTATTCGAGAGCGAACAGTATAAAACGCTGTCGGCGGCCCTTTCAAAGGGCGGCGCGACGGCGCTTTTCGGCGTTCACCCCATACACAGCGCAGCCTTCGCCGCGGCGCTTGAGCGCGAGGGGCGCAGCCTTATCTTTTTGACCGAGAGCGACGCTCAGGCCCATTCCGCCGCCGAGGATTTGAGGGCGCTGGGGGCTTCGGCCGCCCGCCTGCCCTCGCGCGACCTCGTTTTTTTAGACGTAGAGAGCGCCTCCCACGAGCTTGAGACGGAGCGCCTCGCCGCTTTAAGCCTGCTGGCCTCAGGGCGCTGCCGCGTGCTCTGCGCCTCAGTTGAGGCGCTCTGCCAGTACACCATGCCGCCCGAGGTCTTTAAAGCGCGCAGCTTCGAACTCAAAAAGGGCGAGAGCCGCAAGCTCGCCTCGCTTACGGAGGCGCTTTTGAGGGCGGGCTATTCCCGCGCCCAGAGGGTTGAGGGGCGCGGCCAGTTCGCCGTGCGAGGCGGAATAGCGGACGTTTTCCCGGCGGGCGAGGAGCACCCTCTGCGCCTCGAGTTCTTCGGGGACGAGATAGACCGCATAGCCCTCTTTGACGAGGACAGCCAGCGGCGCATAAAAGAGCTTGAGAGCGCCCTCATAACGCCGGTGCGCGAGGTTGCCTTCGACGAGGGCGCAGCCGAGAAGCTCTTCGCTCTCGCCGAAAACTGCAAAAAAGCCGCGGAGCTCGCGCGCCTCGCGCGCCGCGACGCGCTCGAGCTGGAGGGCGGCCTTGCGCCCGCCTCCCTGGACCGCTACCTCTTTGCCGCCTACGACAGGCCCGCCACGGCGGCGGACTACCTGCCCGAGGCGCTGCTGTTCATCAGCGAGCCCTCGGCTGTACGCCGCAGGCACAAGAGCCTCACAGAGCTGCATTTCGAGGAGCTCACGGCCTTAAAGGAGCAGGGCTTCCTGCAAAAAGAGCAGCAGTCCTTTTATCTTGAGGATTTGCGCGCGCTCGAAAAAGAGCGTCCCCGCGTGCTCGCCGAGGCCTTCACCCGCGGCGAGGGCGAGGAACGCCTTGCGGAGCTGATAAACGTCCGCGCCTCGGTAACGCCGCGCTGGAACGGCGAGCTCGCGCTGCTCACGGAGGACGTGAGCGCCTCGCTGGCGCTGGGCTATTCGTGCGTGGTGCTCGCGCCGAGCGAGCGCGCCGTTAAGACCGTAGCCGGGGATTTGCGCGCGGCGGGCTTCGAGGTCACAGAGGAGCCGGGCGAAACGCCGCCCGCGCCCTCCGTCAGCGTGACTGCCGGCACGCTCACCACGGGCTTTCAGCTTGCGGCGGGGCGCCTGAGCGTTATCGCCTCGGCCAAGGAGACGGTGAAAAAGACCAGGCACCGCCGCCGCGACGAGCGCTCGAAGGAGATAAGCCGTCTTGAGGATCTGCGCGAGGGCGACCTCGTGGTCCACGACATGCACGGCATAGGCCGCTTTGAGGGCATACACCGCATAGACCACCACGGATTTGTGCGCGACTATATAAAGATAAGCTACCGCGGGGCGGACGTGCTCTATGTGCCCGTGACCCAGCTCGACATGGTTTCGCAGTACATCTCGCCCTCCGAGGGCGAGGTGAAGCTGGCGAAGCTGCACTCGGGCGAGTGGGCCAAGACCAAGGCCGCGGTCTACCGCTCGGTTAAGGAGATGGCTGAGGAGCTCATAGCCCTCTACGCCAAACGCGAGAGCGAGCGAGGGGTGGCCTTTTCCGAGGACGGGGAGTGGCAGCAGAACTTCGAGGCGCGCTTTGAATATGAGGAAACGCCCGACCAGCTGCGCACCGTTGAGGAGATAAAGGCGGATATGGAAAGGCCACGCCCTATGGACCGCGTGCTCTGCGGGGACGTGGGCGTGGGCAAGACCGAGGTAGCGCTGCGCGCGGCCTTCAAATGCGTAAACGACGGCTACCAGTGCGCCGTGCTGGTGCCCACCACCATACTCGCCTGGCAGCACTACCGCACCATCTGCGAGCGAATGGAGGCCTTCCCGATAAAGGTCGCAATGCTCTCGCGCTTCGCGACGGCAAAGGAGATAAAGGCAGCGGCCGAGGGCATAAAAAAAGGCACGGTGGATAT
>JAUNBN010000211.1 GCA_030527085.1 Oscillospiraceae bacterium | reverse complement strand
CAGCGCAGCCAGGACATGCTGGCCGCGAACAACTGGAACGTCTGCCAGTACGCGGTGCTGACGCACATGATGGCGCAGGTGAGCGGGCTTAAGGCCGGAGAGTTCGTACACGTCATAGCGGACGCGCATATTTACGACCGGCACGTTCCCATAATAGAGGAAATCATAAAGAACGAGCTGAAGCCCGCGCCCAAGTTCACGCTGGACGCGAGCATTAAGGATTTTTACGACTTCACCCCCGAGAGCTTTAAGCTAGAGGGCTATGAGTACACCAGGCTCGAGGCCAGAATTCCGGTGGCGATATAGTGGACGCGGTAGTCGCGGTATATAATAACTGGGGCATAGGCCGCGGGGGGACCCAGCCGCTCGTTATCCCCGAGGACAGGCGCTTTTTCCGCGAGCTTACGCGCGGCGCGGCGCTTATCGCGGGGCGGCGCACTCTGGAGGATTTTCCGGACAGCAGGCCGCTCAAGGGCAGGGTAAATATAATCCTTACGCGCACGCTTGCTGAAATAGAGGGCGCGCTTATCGCGCGATGCGCTCAGGAGGCGCTGGCGCTGGCCGCCGCACACGAGCCGGCTTTTGTAATAGGCGGCGAGAGCGTCTACCGCGCGCTGCTGCCCTACTGCCGCAGCGTTTATGTCACTAAGATATTTGCCCGGCCGGACTGCGACGCCTTCTTCCCGAACCTCGACGAGAGCGGGGATTGGCGGCTTGCCCGGCAAGGGGAGACGCGCGAGCACGAGGGCATAGGCTACGCATTCGCGCGCTACGAGCGGTCGGACGCAAAAGAGCCGGAGGACAGTTCCGCCGGGCTTTAAGCGCTTGCATTCGACAGACCGTTTGCGCTATACTCGCCGAGGCTCCTTGCGGCAGGCTGTGATGTTCATGCGAGTTTGAAAAAGAAATACCGCCCGAGCGAAAAGCGGCGCTTGGGGAGCGAAGGCGGGGGATATACAGCAAAAAAGCTCGCATTCGGGGGGCGCTCCCTCCGCTTGGGCTTTTGTTTTGAGGGAAATAATGGGTGTAATTGAGATTCTTTTGGTAGCCCTGGGTCTTTCGATGGACGCCTTTGCGGTTTCGCTGTGCAAGGGGCTTTCGGTAGAAAGGGCCGAACCCAAAAACGCGCTCGCGGCGGGAGCCTATTTCGGCGCGGCGCAGGGGCTGATGACCCTGCTGGGCTGCCTTTTGGGCGAGAGCTTCAGAGTTTACATAGAGAGCGTGGACCACTGGATAGCCTTCGGCCTGCTTTTGCTTATCGGAGTCAATATGATAAGGGAGGCGGCAAAGGACGGGGACTGCAAGCAGGAGAGCGAGCCCTTTGCCTTTAAGAACATGATACTTCTCGCGCTCGCAACGAGCATAGACGCGCTCGCGGTAGGAGTTTCCTTTGCGGTTCTTGAGAATATAAATATTGCGCTCGCGGCTTCGATAATAGCTTTGGTTACCTTTGTGCTGTCAGGAGCGGGAGTATATGTCGGCAACGCCTTCGGCTCGAGACTCAGCCGCGCGGCGGAAACGGCAGGCGGGGGCATACTGATTTTGATAGGAGTTAAAATACTGCTCGAGCATTTAGGGTTTTTGTCTTTTTAAAGCCGCCGCGGGGCGGCTTTTTTAGTGTCCTGAACTCGCGGCCAGATTATCTGTAAAAAAGCTGAAAGCCCCTTGCGGCCAAACCGCAAGGGGCTTTTATAATGGTACTCGTCCGGATTTTATGGCCGTTCCTTTGCTCGGTATGGTGAACCCGGACATATCCGCACCCTCGAGCTTTAAGAGGGCTGCTTTTTTATCAACGCCTCCGGCGTAGCCGGTAAGGCTACCGCCGCTGCCGACCACGCGGTGGCAGGGGATAAGAACAGATATTTCGTTGTGTCCCACAGCACCGCCCACCGCCTGCGCGGACATCCTCTCTATTCCGCGCTCTGCGGCAAGCGCCCTGGCAAGCGCGCCGTAGGTAGTTGTCTTCCCATAAGGAATCTCGCGCAGCATCCTCCAGACGGACAGCTCAAAGGAAGAGCCCAGCATATGAATAGGCGGTATGAAATCCGGCTCGCGTCCGGAGAAGTAGATATCCAACCACCGCTTCGTCTCCTCAAGCGCGGGAAGGCTGCCCTCGCGATGACAGCGCTCGAGCCGTCTCGCGTAGTATTTTTCGCCATCGAACCAGAGTCCCGTCAGACCCTCCTCATCGGCGGCGAGCAGGATTCCGCCGAGCGGCGACTCGTAGTGTGCCGTGTACTGCATAGCCATCCCTCCGATATCCCAAAAATCCTATACTTAGATTATCACAAACAAGCTGAAAAATCTTCTCAAAACCGGAAATACAGTTTTAAGGGAGCGCCCCGATTGCAAGCTTTTTGCTGCATGCGCCCGAGAGGGTGCAGAGCACGGACTGCTTTCCTGGCGCGTTTTCTGCCGGGCGGCGAAGACAATTCTTTTAAAAGGGCGGAATGCCCATACTCGGAAGTATCGGTTGGCAGGACCCCCACAAATTTTCCCCTCACGGAATAAGCGCCCGCCTTAAAGCGGATAATATCTCCAAAAGACTTTTTGGGGGACAGCGCTTTGAAAGCAACGGGAATAGTCAGGAGAATCGACGATTTGGGCAGAGTCGTGATACCTAAAGAAATCCGGCGCACAATGGGCATAAGGCAGGGGGTTCAGCTCGAAATATTCACCGAGGAGGACGGGAGCGTAATCTTTAAGAAATATTCGCCGCTCG
>JAUNBN010000010.1:8222-16358 GCA_030527085.1 Oscillospiraceae bacterium | reverse complement strand
GAGCCCTCGCGGATGACCTGCACTTCGACCGTGTCGCCTATCCCGCTCTCGTCGAGCACGCTCGTTATATCGCTGGAGGTATCGACCACGTTGCCGTTTATGCTTATTATGCAGTCGCCCACCTGGAGTCCGGCGCGATCCGCGCCGCCGCCCTCGGTTATGGAGACTATATAAACGCCGTAGCGGTTGACGTTATACTGCATGGCCTCCTGCTGGGTGCTTATCTCGTAGACCGAGATGCCCATAACTACTCTGCCGGTGACGTAGCCCGTCTCGATTATGGAGCTCACCACCTCTTTGACCGTGTCTACGGGTATTGCGAAGGCGAGGCCCTCTATGGTGGTCGTGCTGGAGCTGGAGGAGGGCTTGGCGTTAACTATGCCCACCAGCTCGCCGTAGGCGTTGAAGAGCCCGCCGCCGGAGTTGCCGGGGTTGACGGCCGCGCTGGTCTGCAAAAGAGTCATCGACTGGCCGCTCACTTCTATCTCGCGGTCGAGCGCGCTTATTATGCCGTCCGTTACAGTGCCGCCAAGGGAGCCTAAGGGATTGCCTATGGCTATGACCCTGTCGCCCACACTGACCTCAGAACTCTCGCCCATAACGGCGGGGGTGAGGTTGTTTGCGTCGATTTTTATGACAGCGAGGTCTGTCTTGCTGTCGGAGCCTACGAGCGTTGCGTCGTAGCTGCTGCCGTCGCTCAAGGTTACAACTATATTGCGCGCGCCGCTGGTGACGTGGTTGTTGGTTACGATATAGCCGTCCGAGCGGACTATGACTCCGCTGCCCGCGCCCTCGGTGACGTACTGCCCGAAGATGCTGCTCGTTGAGACGGACTCCGTTGTAATCTCAACAACGCTGTCCTGCGTGAGTGCGACGAGGTCGGAAAGCGACTCTATGCTGGTGGTGACCAGGCTGTGCTCGCTCGCCGTGGAAAGCCCCGCGTCCGAAGCGGTATTGCTGCGCGTGCCGTCGTCGAAAACGAAGGTGGCGAGCGCCGCGCCGCCGAAGCCGAAGATGAGCGAGAGAACGATGCAGAGCACAACGAGCCCCGCATTGCTCTTTTTCTTCGGCGGCTTTGCGGGAGCGGTCGCTGTTCCGAACTGCTGGGAATAGACGGGGTTTTGGGAATACTGCCCCGCGTTCTGGTTTTCGGCCGAATAGGGCGAGGAAGCGTCCCAATAGCCGTTGCTGTTATTATCCATATATCCTGCCTCCTTAACCCCTTTTCGGGGCCTTATGCTTGCTGCTTGAAAAGCGTGTCGCGCGCGTCTGCTTTTTTCACTGTGTTTTTACCGATCTTGGGAGAGTAAGCACAGTACTGAAAGCGCGTTTCGTCCGCTTTTTGCTAATGCTTAATATAGTTGCCTTTTGTGAAGCGCGTGTGAATTATCGGTGTAAGGGAGTATAAATTTCCGCGCTTTTTTGTGACGCTCACGCCTTTGCGCGAGCCCGATTGAGCCGTTTCACAGTGTATTGAACGCGCTCCGAAAGCGGATTGACCCCGCTTCCCCGCCCAAGGCGTGGAAGCGGGCAAGTACTCTGTGCGAAGAGGACGTTTCAAGCGAAAAAAGCGCGTGATAAGGGCGCTCCCGGGTAATTCCCGGCCTTTTCTATCCTGTTTAATAGTGATATAATATAATTAACACAAGCTTAAGGCGCGCTTTAAGGCCGCCTGAACGGAGGAGTTCAAATGATACTCTATATTCTGCTCGCGCTGCTGGCGCTGTTTTTAATCGTGATACTCGCGCGCGCCGTCGCCTTTAAACCCCGCGAGGAGACCGCGGGCGAGGTTTTTGAGGTCGAGGTGAATCAGGAACGCGCGGTCGAGAGCCTGGCGATGATGATTCGCTGCCGCACCGTGAGCTCGCGCGACCGCGCGCTGCGCGACGAGAGCCAGTTTGAGAAGTTCCGCGAGCTGCTCAAGACCCGCTACCCGCTCATTCACAAGACCTGTACTCTTGAGCGAATTGAGGAAACCGGCCTGCTCTACCGCTGGAGCGGCCTCAAATCCGAGGAGCCCACCGTCCTGATGGCGCACTACGACGTTGTGCCCGTGCTCGAGGCGGACTGGGAGAAGCCGCCCTTCGAGGGTATTGTTGAGGACGGCGTGCTCTGGGGCCGCGGAACGCTCGACACCAAGGGTACGCTCTGCGGCGTGATGGAGGCCGCGGAGCAGCTTATAGGCGAGGGCTTCGTCCCGCAGAACGATATCTACCTCTGCTTCGCGGGCGACGAGGAGATAGCCGGCGAGGGTGCGCCCGCCATAGTTTCCGAGCTCGAAAGGCGCTCGGTAAAGCCCGCTCTGGTTGTGGACGAGGGCGGTGCGGTGGTTGAAAACGTCTTCCCCGGCGTTTCGGAGAAGTGCGCTCTTGTCGGTACGGCGGAAAAGGGCATGATGGACTTAAAGCTCGCAATTAAGGCCGCCGGAGGCCACGCTAGCGCGCCGCCCCCTCACGGGCCGCTGGGCAAGCTCGCGCAGGCGCTGGTTAATATTGAAAACAAACCCTTCCCCGCGCGGCTCTCCCCGCCTGTTAAAGAGATGTTCGATACTCTGGGCCGCCATTCGAGCTTCGCCATGAGGCTAGTATTCGCAAATCTCTGGTGCTTCATGCCCGTGCTTAACGCCATTTGCAAAAAAGCCGGAGGCGAGCTCAACGCCATGATGCGCACCACCTTCGCCGCCACCATGGCCAAGGGCAGCAGCGCCAGCAACGTTTTGCCCAACGAGGCCGAGATAGTTGGCAACATAAGAATAATCCCCGGCGAGACTGTCGAGAGCGTTAAAGACTACCTCAAAAGCGTCGTGAACAACGAGGAGGTCTCCTTTGAGACGCTGCACGGCATGAACCCCTCCATCTCCAGCGACACCTCCTCGGAGGGCTGGCTTAAGCTCAAGAAGGCCATAAACGCCACCTGGCCCGGCGCGCTGGTCTCGCCCTATCTCATGGTCGCCTGCAGCGACAGCCGCCACTACTGCCGCATAACCGACAAGGTAATGCGATTCTCGGCCATGGAGCTCACTAAAGAGGAGCGCGGCTATATCCACGGCAACGACGAGCGCATACCCGTAGAGAAAATAGGCCGCACCGTGGCCTTTTACCTGCGCCTTATAAAGCAGTGCTGATGTAACCCCCGGAGGTAAAGAGCGTGTACACCGAAGCCATAGACCGCCTTTTGCGCGAGCACAATATGCACCCCGCCCTCTTTGATATGGACGCCGAGCTCGAGAAGTTCAAGGCGGATTTTCGCCTTGGGCTCGAGCGGGAGAACCTGGATTCTTTGATGATGCTGCCCTCCTTTATACCGGCCGGCGGCTCGCCGGAAAAAGACCGGCCCATAATAGCCGTAGACGCGGGCGGCACGAACCTGCGCACCGCAGTGGTGAGCTTCGACGGCGAGGGCGAGCTGCAGATAAGCGATTTTGTAAAGCTTCCCATGCCCGGAGCTCAGCGCGCCTTGAGCAGCGCGGATTTCTACAATGCGCTTGCCGAGCGCCTGCTGCCTGTGGCGGGCAAGAGCGACACGGTGGGCTTTTGCTTCTCCTACCCCTTCCACTCCCTGCCCGACCGCGACGCCGAGGCCCTGCCGCTCTGCAAGGAGGTCAGGGTGGACGGCATAGAGGGAACTCATGTCGGCGAGGAGACCGAGCGCGCCCTGAAGGCGCTGGGGGCGAAGGGCTCGCGCCGCTATACCCTTATAAACGACACCGTCGCGGTCATGCTCGCGGGACTCAGCACGCCCGGAAAAAAAGAGTACGACGGCTATATAGGCCTCATACTCGGAACGGGGCTCAACACCTGCTGCGCGGTGGATACCAAAGATATAAAAAAGACCGACGTCTCGCACTTTGCGCACGAGCAGATGATAATCAACATGGAGCTGGGCAACTACGCCCACTTCCCGCGCGGAACGGTCGATATAGAGCTTGACAGGGCTTCGGCGATACCCGCAGGCCACCTCTTTGAAAAGATGATTAGCGGGGCCTATCTAGGCGAGGTGCTGCACCGCACGATGAAGCTCGCAGTGCGCGAGGGGCTCTTCTCCGAGGAGTGCAAGAGGCGGGTTATGGAGCTGCCTGAGCTGAGGCTGAGCTACGTTGACCGCTATCTGAGGGGCGACACCGAGGAAAACCCGCTCTCCTCCCTGCCGCAGACCGAGGACGACATAAAGGGCTTAGGCTACATAATAGGCGCGGTTTACGCGCGCGCGGCGCGGGCGCTGGCCGTTTCGCTTTGCGGCATACTTGAGTGTACTGACGTGGGCAAGACTCCCGAACGCCCCGCCTGCGTCTGCGTTGAGGGCACCACCTTCCACAAGTCCGAGAACCTTCGCGCGCTCATAAACGAATGCGTCGAGGGCTATATCAAGGGCGAGCGGGGCCGCTGGCTCGAGTTTGTTAAAATCGAGAACGCCACCCTCGCGGGAACAGCCGTCGCCGCCGCGCTGGACTGACAAGATCTGGGGCTGAGTCCAAAGCGCATTCAGGCTGTGGCCGCAGGCACGAAAGCTCAGGCAGTATTGAACGAGTCTTTTAGCCGCACCCACGCTTGGGGACTTCCCGTCTGCATTGAATCTGCGCTCCGCCCCCGCCGAAGGCGGGGGCGGAGCGTCAAACAAGCTTTTGGGACACGTCCTCGATTTTCTCGCTCGACAAGGGGTCTTATAAGTGTTAAAATAACACTCGGTTGTATGTGCCTGTAGCTCAGTTGGATAGAGCATCAGACTCCGACTCTGAAGGCCGCTGGTTCGACTCCAGTCAGGCACACCACGTCGTCGCAAGCTGTACTCGCTTGCGACGCCGCTTTTTTTTATATTTGATTTGCGGCGTCTCGCGCTCGCTTCACTGCTCCGCCTTAAGCGCAAAGGGCGAGGGCGGAAGTGCCGCAGGCTGCTCGCCCTCCTTTGCCTCTCGGTTGCAGAAGCTTTGTTTTTGTATTATAATATTAATTACCGCTCAAGGGCGGCGAGCCGCGTTTCGGCGGCGCAAAGACGGGTGAAGCCTGTGCGATGGAACGCCGCGAACCATGTCAGGCGGGGAACCGAGCAGCATTAAACGGATGCTTCATGTGCCGCAGTCCACTTTGCCCGTCTTTGCGCCGCCGAGGCGCCATTGTTTTCTCTGCCGCAGCATAGGGCCGCTTTTCGTTCCCCTCCGCGCGCCCCTTTACCCGAAAGAGGTTTTTACAGATGAAAACCGCACTCTATCGAAAATACCGGCCGCGCTCCTTCGGCGAGGTTCTCGGCCAGGAGGCCGTGGCCGAGGCGCTCAAAAACCAGATAGCCCTCTCTCGCTACTCGCACAGCTATATCTTCACCGGCATACGTGGAACGGGCAAGACCACCTTCGCGCGCATTCTCGCCAAGGCAATAAACTGCCCCAATTCCAAGGACGGTGAGCCCTGCAACGCCTGCGACATCTGCCATGGCATAGACGAGGGCGAGATGCTCGACATAAGCGAGATAGACGCCGCCTCAAACAGCGGCGTAGACAGCATGCGCGAGCTGCGCGACGAGAGCGCTTTTGCGCCAAATATCTGCAAATTCCGCGTCTATATAATCGACGAGGCGCACATACTCTCAAAGGAGGCCTGGGCCGCGCTCCTGAAAATCATGGAGGAACCTCCGGCGCATGTCATTTTCATTCTTGCGACTACGGAGCTGCACCGCGTTCCCGCCACCATCCTTTCGCGCTGCCAGCGCTACGAGCTGCGGCGAATACCGCCGAGCCTGATAGCCAAGCGGCTTTTGGAAATAGCCGCCCTCGAGAATATAGACCTCAAAGAAGACGGCGCGCAGCTCATAGCCCGCCTTGCGGACGGCGCGATGCGCGACGCGCTCTCCCTTTTGGACACCTGCTCCTCAATGGGCGGAGAGGTAGACGAAAAGGCCGTCCTGCGGCTCGCCGGTCTTGCGAGCCGCGGCTATACCGACGCGCTTTTGAGAGCGCTTGCGGACGGCGATATACCGAAGCTGCTCGCGCTTTTAAAGGAGCTCGGCGAGAGCTCCGCCGACCCCGTGAGGGTCTGCTACGAGCTTTTGGAGCGCCTGCGCGATTTGCTGGCTTTAAAGCTGGCTGGCTCGGAGGCTCTGGACTTGAGCCCCGCGGCGCTTAAGGAGCTTCAGGCGCTGAGCTCCCTCTTTGCCGCTGAAGAGATTTTGACAATGCTGGGCGCGCTTATAAGCCTTTCGGACAAGCTCTCCTACGCCCCCGACCGCAGTCTGGCGCTCGAGCTAGAGCTGCTGCGGATGGCCTCCCAAAAGCTGAATCTGGCCGATGAGAAAAAGGCGGATATGGGCATAGCTCCCGCCCTGACGGCGGCCGCCCCGAGAGCCCCGGCGGGCGAAGCGGAAACACAAAAGGAAAGGCCTCAGCCGCCTGAGACCATAGGAGTCGCCGCGCCGGATGCGGGCGAGAGAATCTTCGCCGCCGAAGCGCACGAGGACGCGCCCCCCTGGGAGGAGCCCTCTGTTGAAGATGATATCCCGCTCGAGACAGAGCCCTTTATAAGCATCGCACAGGAGCCTGAGGCGGACGAAGGCACAGATTCGCAGGAAACCGCCGGGGAGGACGACCTCTACGAGCACTTTTTAAACGCGGCCGAAAAGCCCGAGCCGGATCCTTCTCCTGTGCCTTTGGAGCAAAGCTTTCCGAAGGCTGAGGAAGGCGGCACGGTTCCCGCGGGACTCGAGCGCTTTGAGGGCTGGGAAGAGGTCGTGGAGTCGATGAGGGCCGCGAGCCCGCTCATCTACGGATGCATACGGGAGTCCGCCGCCTATCTCGACGGCAAGCGGCTGCTCATAGACGGCGGGGACAAGTTCAGCCTCATAGCCTCGAGCCGCGAGCGGCTGGCCGAAATAGAGCGCGCCGTTTTGGAAAGCCGCGGCGAGAAGTACCGCGTCGAGCCCTATGAGCCTCAAAAGACGCCGCTCGCGCCAAAGAAGAGCGCGCTGGACGACATCCTCGAGAAGGCGAAGCAAAAAGGTATCACAATAGACGAAATAACGCGCGAGAGCGATTAAAGGAGTATATTTATGAAAGCCAGACTGCCCGAGGGCTACGGACGCAGCCGCGGAGATATGATGAAGAGCCTGCAGAAGATGCAGGAGGACATGGCGAATATGCAAGCCGAACTCGCCGAACGCGAGTACGCCGGCAGCGCGGGAGGCGGCATGGCGAGCGCCGTCGTCAAGGGGGATTTCTCGGTCCTGCGGGTGGATTTCAAGCCCGAGGTAGTGGACCCGGACGACGCGCAGCTGCTCGGCGACCTCGCCGCGGCGGCTGTAAACGAGGCCATAAGGCTCGCGCGCGAGGACAGCGCCGCCGAGATGGACAAGATAACCGGCGGAATGGACCTCGGGGGGCTGGTCTGAATATGGCCTACAGCGTTCCCTCGCTCGAGAATTTAATAGACAAGTTCGCCTCGCTGCCCGGCGTGGGCCGCAAGACTGCCGCCCGCCTGGCCTACTGGGTGCTCTCTTTAGATAAAAAAGAGGCCTACGACTTCGCCAAGGCCATAACCGACGCGAGCGACAGCATACACCAGTGCCCCGTCTGCCACAACCTCACGGACGACGAGACCTGCGCCGTCTGCTCCTCCGAGGCGCGGGACCGCTCCACCATCTGCGTGGTCGAAAGCCCGCGCGACGTCACGGCCATAGAAAAAACGCGTGAGTACAAGGGCCTCTACCACGTTATCCACGGGCTCATCTCCCCGCTCGACAACATAGGCGCGGAGCAGCTCTATATCAAAGATTTGGTGGTCCGCGCGGCGGGCGACGAGGTGAAAGAGGTCATAATGGCCACAAACCCCACCGTTGAGGGCGAGACGACGGCGGTGTATATAAGCAAGCTCATAAAGCCTCTGGGCGTGAGAGTTACGCGCCTGGCCTACGGAATGCCCGTGGGCGGCAACCTTGAGTACGCCGACGAGATAACGCTCTTCCGCGCGCTCGAGGGGCGCAGCGAGCTTTAAGAAAAAGGGAATGGGAGCGAGCCGAAAGCGGATTTAACGCCGCATGCCCCGGCGCGGGGCAGGGGCGCTCCCGAAAGGAAGGCCGCCGTGGCGGAAAAAACATCCTACAAAACAATAGCCGACAACCGCAAGGCCCGCCACGAGTACTTCGTGCTCGAGGACT
>JAUNBN010000010.1:0-8122 GCA_030527085.1 Oscillospiraceae bacterium | reverse complement strand
AAAACAATAGCCGACAACCGCAAGGCCCGCCACGAGTACTTCGTGCTCGAGGACTGCGAGGCCGGAATAGAGCTTTACGGCACCGAGGTTAAGTCCATAAGGGCGGGCTCCGTAAATCTCAAGGAGGCCTGGTGCGAGATAGAGGGCGGCGAAATTTTTGTGCGGGGTATGCACATAAGCCCCTACGAAAAGGGCAATATATTCAACAGAGACCCCTTGAGGCCGAGAAGGCTGCTGCTGCACAAGCGCGAAACCGCGCGCCTTTACGGACTCGTGAAGCAGCAGGGCTTGACTTTGATACCCCTTTCGGTATACTTGAAGGGGTCTCTTGTAAAGGTGAAAGTAGGGCTTTGCAAGGGCAAAAAGCTCTACGACAAGCGCGCAGTCGAGGCGGAAAAGGACGCCCGCCGCGAGATAGACAGAGCTCGCAAGAGCCGGAGGGACTAGACCCTGAATACGGGGGCGCAATGGTTTCGACGGGGATTTTGAAACGTGGGAAGCGGGTAGCGGCGGAGAACCGCTTAAAACTCTCCTAACAAATAGCTAACGATAATAAATTAGCAGTAGCGGCCTAAGGCCGCTCGTCGCGGGCTCCGAGACAGCGTAGGTTCTCCGCGGCGTAAAATTACGCTGTGAACGCGAGCAGGGCAAAGCTTTGAGCCCCGCCGTGTAAATATGAAGCTACCAAGGCTCCTACCCGTCTGTCGGTTCGGCGCTGAGGGAATGTTATAGGCAGTCTGCACCCGGAGACGCCCGCGCGGACGAATTTTCGGACAGGAGTTCGATTCTCCTCGCCTCCACCACAAGAGAGCCAGACGAACCGCAGCGCAACTGCGACTATCTATGTTTCGGGTAGTGTGTTTGTTCTGGTGCTCAACACAGAAGCGTGAGGTCATCCTCACGCTTTTTGTTTTGTTCCGCCCTAACGGGATGTGTGATAATCTCACAATTCGCTGAAGAACGGCTTTGGCGATGTTAGATTATCACTAAGGAGCAAGGCGTATGATTAGAATTTTACTGTCCACTCGACTTGGCGAAAGACGGTGGACGCAAGCGGACCTTGCGAGGAAAACCGGCATTCGGCCTACCACCATCAACGATATGTATCATGAGATTGCCGAGCGGGTTAATCTTGAGCATCTGGATTTAATCTGCGAGGCTCTTGACTGCGAGCTGTCTGATATTATCGTCAGGGTTCCAAACAAAGAGCCTCAAATCACGCGCAATCGTTCTGGCCAGACACTACATAAGAAATAGCCGAATCTTGCCCCGAGCGAAACAGCTCGGGGGTTTTCCTGCATATAGGCAAAAAAATAAAACCCCGACCCGGAAGTATTCCGAATCGGGGTTTTCTGCCGCCTTTTATGAGGCTTCTTTGATGTCGCACGGCACGTCCAGCTCCGCCGCGAAACTGATTGTTTTATCTTTGGCCGTTTCGGGCATTGGCCCTAGGGTGGCGATGTACTCTTTTGGCGTCTCCAGTACGGGGAACTCGCCGCCGGATACACAGTATTCCAGACTGAGCCATCCGCTTGGGGATCGACCCCAGACGCCTGATACTTCAAGCGCGTCAAAGACTACGCCGTTAACGAAGCCATCGGCCGGCGATCCATCGTTAAAATGCAGAACTTCTGCTTGCGCATAGTCTGTCAATTCATCGAATTTCAAATAGTCATACGATACGCCCGGGCCTTTGCGGACACGCAGCACCTTGCCGATACTCACATCGCAAGTGTACCTTCCGGCCGAAAAGTCCTCGCTCTCGTATGAAAACATTGACGTCTGGCTCTCGTATATCTTCGCAGTGCGGGCGACTTTCATGCCACTTTGAGACGGCAGCACGACCTTGCCGTTTGCGTCCCAAAACGTCATATGGGTGTGGAATGCGCCGTTAAGGCAGTACCCGCTATTGCCCATGCGGCATATCAGATCGCCCTTCTTCACGCGCTGACCCTTCTTGACAACGAAGGAACCCTTAAGGCAATGGCCAAGACGAATTGTGCAGCCGTTGTCCATTTTAAGCGTGTAATAGTTCCCCAGGATTACGCGGTTAGGCGTGTAATCGTAGCCGTCCACAAGAGCGGTTATCACACCGTCAAATGAGGCTACAAACCATTGGGAGCACCCGCCGACCGTCGAGCGCCAGCCATAATCCTCACTGGCGGGGTTGCTATGCTTCCCTTGCGAGCGGTAAACGAAAGACTTTTGCGGGAAAATCATTTCATTAGCCGACATAGTCATCCTCCTCGGCAGACTGTGAGACGGATTCATCGCCGGAAATCCCCTGCGATGCGTCCAAGGCGGATTTTACACCCCTAAGCTTCTTTATCGCATCAAAAATAAGATTTGAGCCTCCTGCCATCAACACGCCCGTGAGCACTACTCCGAGCCACGGTACCCGACCGACGAGGCCTGCCGCCGCGAAGATGTCCGCGTTATAGTTCAAGGCAATCGATACGCCAAGCACAACAGTCACGGCCATCACCGCCCAGTCGGTGTTAGCAAACGCCGGGAACCGGGTTTTTACGTTTTCTGTCAGAGTTTCGATGATCATCGATATTGCAACGATGATTCCTAATGCGGTCCAGTTCATTTCCATGATAATGTCCTCCGATTTATTTGATTTGTCCTGTTAAGGCCAGTGTGCACAGCACGCCGACCGCAGCAGATATAATTGCAGCTACGACAGATTCCCAGCGCTTATTGGGCTTTTCCTTCAGCGTTGAAACGTCGGCCTTAACTTCATTCATTACCGACAGCAACGTTGCATACTGGTTCTCACTGACAGCCATCTTTTTTCCGATGTCCTCAATCTTGTCGTAGAACTTTTGGTGAGCGCTCAAGTTTTTTTCTTCCGAGTCATCGAGGCGCTCTTCAAGGCGCTTAAGGCGAAAGACGATGGTGCTTTCTTCAGACATAGGCGGCAACCTCCAATAAAAAAATACCGCCCTCGGCGGCTTATATAATCGGACACCAAAACTAAACGGCTATTTCCCAGCCCTGTGCATACGATTCCGGGGTATACGCATTATTATCGATTTTGGACTTCCAAACATGGCCATCCGTCCATATCATGCAGTCGCCCTTATCGTACAGCCCCCACGATCCTTGCGGGGCGACATACGGTTTTGCCGCCGTGGGATCTTTCGTGTGCTTCAAGTCCCAAAGCGAGTACGCGACGCCGGGTCTCCAATCGGGCTGGCCGGTAGCGTCGTGCTGTTGCGTTAAGGTATACACCTGGCCTTGGTACTGATACGGCGCGCCCAGAGGAATGGCCGTGTAGTCCCTCTGCGTCCACTCAGGCACATAGGCCTCTTCCGCTATTAGCGCCGTTCCATCGGCCTGCCCAGAAACAGCTTTTTCGCGCAAAGAAAGAGCCTCGGCTTTACCGAGGCGTTTGATGGTTTCCAGGACCAATTCTTTATTCGTCAATAGTATTCACCCCCTCGTTCAGAGCTGCGGCCAATGCGTCCCAGGCGTCTTCGTTTCCGCTGCCGTCCAGCTGCTTCGCTTGGCTTAGGAACATATCAAAATTCCCGAAAACATCAACGGCCATGTCGCCATATTTCTCAAGCTCCAAGTGGTATTCGTCCCACTTCCACCCCGTAATGGTAAGGGTTCCCACAACCTCTGAGAACTCCTCTACATTCTCAAAGAATCGGATGAGCACCTTGTCGGGATATTTCGGATTGTCTTCCACCGTAAAGGCGCTGGGCGGCGCTGTATCGCCTCTTACTTTCATTTCGCACGACCTCCTTCAACTTCTTTTCGCCTACGGGCTCTAAATATTTCTTTCTAATACTAAAACTGTCGCAATGCTTTAATATGCCAAGGCGTGACAGCAGACCGGCGGCCATTTTGTAATGTATAGGCTTGCCCTTTTTCAGACGCTTCTGCGCTCTCCGGCATTGTCTGGTAAACCTCAAAAAGGTGCGCTTGCGCAGAATAACATGGCTGCGCGAAAAACGATAGCCAACGAAATCAAGCGCACGCGCCTTGAGCGGGAACACCTGCCAATCGCCTTTCAGCTCAAGCCCGAGGCGCTCTCTAAGAAATTCAGCGATGGCCAAGTGCGCTTTGTGCAGCAGCTTCTTGTTTGGCCCGAACAACACGATGTCGTCCATATATCTCACGGAATACTTCACACCGGTCAGGGTGCAAATAAAATTGTCAAGCGGTTCAAGGTAGAAGTTTGCAAGCCACTGGTTGATGTAAAAGCCAATGGCCAGGCCCGATTCGCTCGACATGATGACGTCGTAGACTAGCTTCAGCATACGCTTGTCCTTGACCTTGCGCGCCAGCGCCCAGATTAGACGCTTTCTGTCTATGCTCGGGTAGAAACGGTGAACGTCGAGTTTGCAACAATACTTTGTTCCTTTGGCGTCAGCTCCTATACAGCGCTTGACATACTTCTGCGCTTGAGAGCCTCCGCGTCCCGGTATCGAGGCGCAAGACCAGCGGTACATCCCGCGCATAAACACGGGCTGGAGCACCATTACCATAAGTCGATGCATAACGCCGTCCGGCCAGAACGGCACCACTTGAATGAGCCTTGTTTTGCGGCTGCTGGCATCGTACCTCATCTTTGTCCTCGGGACGCTGGGGACGTAGCTCTCGCTCACAATCAGGTCATAGGTCCTATCGATGTAAGCATCGAGCTTTTTCAGCACCCGAGACACGTCATAACGGTCGCTCTTGTGCTTAGCGCCGTCAAGGATTGCCATCCTGATGAGGGCTTTGTCAGCCATCTTCTCGTACAGAAAACCTACTCTTTTGGGCATATACTGCACCCTCCTTGTTTGCCTCAAGGCCTTTCGAGAATTAACCTACTAAGCCCTGCCCTGTCGGCAATATTTCCACCTAGCGGTGCGGAAAACCTCGCGCCATAAATTATGGTGCAGTCAACAAGGAGCCGGCCGCCGATGTTCGCGTTCGCATTCGACGAGGCGTTGTTCGCATTCCGCGCGAAGAGGCCAGCGTTGGAGGCGTTACTCCAGTTACCGCCGACAATCAGGCGAAAAACAAAGGCGACCTGAAGGCACGATGTTTCCCATATCTTGTGTGGCTCAAGAATGATTATAGGCTCATTTTGTGGTCGTTTCAGTCTGCGGTGAGAAAATAACGATGTGCGTTATTTTCAAAATCTCAAATCGCGTCGGGGCTTCGCCCCGATAAAAGGCGGAGGTCCCTGGGGGCTGCGCCCCCAGACCCCCATCAGGGTAAGAAAAGGAGCCGGCCGCCGACGCCCGCGTCCGCAGTCGACGAGGCGTTGCTCGCATTCCGCGCGAAGAGGCCAGCGCTGGAGGCGTAACTCCAGTAACCGCCGACAAGCAGGATTCGCCAGCCTGTATTGCTCCACCAACCGTCAGGAATATATGAAGCGTCCGAGCCTCCTCCGGTAGTAGGGAGATTGAGCCATGAGTTGCTGGCGTCTACGCCTTGCCGGGTGGGATATGCTACGTTGCCGGCTGTTGCAAGAGCGTTATAAGAAAGGCCGGTATAGTTTGTTGATGTATCATCGGCAAAGCGCGAGGGAATCAGACAGAAATACGGCGTCGCACCGTTGAAGTTGATGCCGTCTACAAAATCCCAGACGTTGCCCCACAGATTTTCGATTCCGCGGTATTGCACCGCGGTTAAGCCGTCCGTGCCGGCGGCGCGCCCCGTGTGATACGCCATGCCATCCGTGCCGCCGTTGTTTATCGCCGCTGAAGCGTCAACATAGCCGCGGCCTATTGCGGTCTGCGAGTTCCAATCGGCATATTCTACCAAGTAGAGCATCGAGATTGCGCTGTAGGTCGCTATATCGTACTGCCACCAGTCTGCGCCTTTGCCGGCAGAGTTCGAGCGGAAGACAGCGCGCGTAAGGCTGACAAGGGGTGCAATCCCGCTTCTGGTTACATATCCACCCCCTGTGTTGTATCGGCCTACGTAAATATAATCCCTTGTCTTTCCGTCGCCACGATAGAAAGCAGGGTGCAGCGCATAGCCCTCCTCGGCGCCCGTGGCAATATAGAGCTTATAGCTGCTGCTTCCAAGTTCTACCTTGTACCAGAACTTCGGAATGCGAACACAGGTATCATACGACGTGCGACTAAAACTCGCATCACCTTTCTGGTGGCTCACTTCATCGTTTACGATATTGAACTCGACCATTTCGGACCATGGATACAGCGTGTCGAAAGGACTGCTCCCGGCGTTGCTGCCAACTGCCGGCTGCGGATCGGCAAGGCCGGTAGCGTCTGCGAGACGGGAAAGAAGGCACGACGCAACACCGAAGTTCCATTCAACACCATATATCTGTGTGGTCTTCGGCTTTTTAAGAGAGGGGCTGCCGCCGACTAGAATTCCGCTCATAATTATTCTCCCTTCTTTTTTATTTCGTACAGCAGCTGGAGCGTCGTGTCTGCTTCGGGCAGCTCATCGCCGCGCAGTGTAAATCTCCCAGTGTCTACGGCGAGCTCGTAAAAGCCATGTTCTTCAAGCCATGCGCCGGACGCTGCGTCTGCCGGGAAGGCTATTACCTCATGCTCAGTTGAGCTGAGACCGTCAACGGAAACATCGCAGCAGTGCCAGAACTCATCGTTGTTGTCCGGAAGCTCGGTGTACCAATCGGCGGCGAGCAGGCTCACATAGTACAGCTGCGGTCTGCCCGATTCGGCAAGGTCAGAAAAATCGAGAATACGCACGAGGCTGTCAACGGTGTAGTTCAGGAGCTTCACTACGGCATACTCGATTTCATACACTGCGGAAGTACCGTCGTTGATGTCCTGTTGCGTCAATTCCGACCAGCTATCGGTTGCCGAATATTCGAGCCGGAAATCAGCTTGCTCGAACTCAGTTTCGGTTGCTACTTCGGACAGGTCTATCTTTACGATGATACGGCAGTAGCCGTCCGCATGTGTGCTCGCCGTTGCAAGCGTGATTGTGGACGGTACGCGCATTACGCGACCCTTAGAAATAAGCGTGCCGGCAGCAATATAGATGTCAGTGCCGTTGTACGTTATGGCGCCTCCGAACAGCCTTCCATCTTCGAGCAGGTATTCGTATAGGCGCCCGTCCGCTTCCGGCGATACGGGCTGCGAGCTGAACGTATAGCCTTGTATGTTGCTCATTAAATCACCTCCAGCGATTTTTCTGTCATGGTTACTCTTAACTCACCCGACTTGATTAGATACCGGTCGTCCTTATGAGTCCTTATTATCTGAGATACATATGATGTAACGACAGCCCCATGAAGCCGGATGTTCAGCTTGTCGTAAAACCCGAGCCGCTTTGAGGTGTAGAACTCTATGCTGTGAGAGTGGCTATTTTTGGCAAATTGATCGGCGACCGTATCTTCGACTTTCGAGGCGTCTTTGACGACAAGCGTTTCCCACGTTCCCGACGCGCGAGGATCGCTGCCCGGGTTGGTGGTTATCGTTCCGTCAGCCATCAAAAAATAGTCTGTCCCGACACCCTCTACCACGGCCGTTATTTTGGCCACGGACTTATCGGAGTATTTCTCGTCGGTTAACTCGTGCGCGGCCTCCGCAAAGTCTATATTGTGCGTTGCAACCGCTCTCGCGGCTATTGTGGCGGTCAATCTATCCTCCTCTACCGCAAAGGTCGTAAAAACGCTTTTCAGACGGCGAGCCAGGGCAATATAGGATTTGAGATTATATAGATAGTCGTTCTCGATGTCAGGCTTGATGAAAGATGTGCTTGTTGCGGGGGTGAGGATTTCAAGGTACGGCATGGCGTAGACCTCATCGTTCACAGAGCCGAATGAAGCGGTAAGCTGTGACGCAATGAAATCTTCGGTGCTTACCCCGGCGCCGGGATAAATGAGGTCACGGGAAAACGCCGTAAGTATGCCGTTGCAGTTGATTTTTGTCTGGCCGTTCTCCGGAGCCGAATCGCGCACAACGCCGATGAATCCATCGCATATAAAGAAGTCACCGTTGATGTCGCTGTATTCTCCCTTTACCTCGATACTGGAAACATTATCGTAGATTGATTCTTGAGCGATTTTCCATTCGATGGCGTCGAGCGCGGCATAAGTCTTAAAGGTGCTGCGTCGCTTCAAATATGCCTTCATGCTACCTGCTCCTATAATAGTCGTAGATTTGTATCAAAGCTG
>JAUNBN010000210.1:1979-2772 GCA_030527085.1 Oscillospiraceae bacterium | reverse complement strand
GTACTCGCTTCTCCCATTCGTCTGAGTTCGTTTCTTCTTTTGCCCAGCGAAAAGTAGAAAGCCATCGCTATAACGGTTAGATAAAGCCAGTTGGATATCTCTATACCGCTAATTATTGCTCCGTACATCACGCGTATCAAAAACCCGGCCGCGAGAATGCATATATCGAGAATAGGTATGTCTTTGAGTCCTAAACTATAAGCAATATTCAAAAGCAGGAAGATCAAAAGCAAAATGCTTGAGTAAAGCTTGTAGGCGACAAAGTTAAAAACGAGAGACAAAATAAGCAGCAGTGCGGCCAGCAAGGCCGCCTTTTTCGGGGACACCGCACCCGAGGCAATTGGACGCGCGCTCTTAAGGGGGTGCAGTCTGTCATTATCAGCATCACTAATATCATTTATGATGTATATAACGGAACTTATCATACAAAAAGCCAGAAAGCCCATCACGCCGGGAATGAGCTTCTCTTCATCAAAAAATTGCCCACTACACGCCAGTGCGGCGAGCACAAGCAGATTTTTCATGTAATGATGCACTCGAATCAGCTTTAAGTATTGCTTCAAAACAGTCTCTTTCGTACGTGTCCTTGCTCGCTTTTGAACCGCTCTCCTCTTTTCCCTCCGTCATAAAGCAGAAGGGGGAGTGGAGCTATGCCTCAAGCGATTAAATCTAAATGCATGAAATAATTTAACACATCTGCGCTTATATAAGCAAGTGCTTGTCTGAAACGGGAGTGTCCCAAAGCGCGTTTGCGGTGTGTCCGTCGCGTGGTTTTGTCACTCCCTCTGAAACA
>JAUNBN010000210.1:0-1969 GCA_030527085.1 Oscillospiraceae bacterium | reverse complement strand
GAGTGACTTGAAAATGTATTTGGTCAGAGAAAACCCAGCGCAAGGATGGTGCTCTCTTTGAAGCTATGCCTCCTCACACTCCGGAAAGCTCACGCCCGCCACCGCCTCGACCGGCAGCGAGAACACAAAGGCGTGGGAGGGCGAGTTTATGCCCGCGTTATGCATAATAGAACTCATAATAGCGTCGCGGTCGCAGCGGCGCGTTACGATATAGAGCAGCTCCTTGTCCTCGGCAAGAGATATGCCGAAGAATTTCTCCGCCGAACTCGTAAGCGTTCCGCGAGCGCGTATTATCGTTCCCCCTCGCGCTCCCGCCCCGCGGGCAGCGTCCATTATCTCCCCGGTATGACCCTGCTGGGCTACGGCTACTATGAGCGAATACTCCGCTGTTTTCATTTCTTTTACCTCGTCTTCTGTTGCGGCTTCTTCACGGCAGAGGCTGCGCAGTGCGCTCGCCCCACCCACACTCTCGAGACAAATAATAATCGCTATCCCGTTGTTCGGCGCGTCTATGTGCATCTCGCTTTGCAGTCTTCTCAGCAGCGCGGCGCTTTGGCAGCCGGGAACTATACAGCTTACCAGGAGCTTCTCGTTCTGCTCGAGGCCGAGCATGTCCAGCGTCTTTTTGCGCGCCGCGCCCTCGCAGAGCGTGCTTAACACAAGCTGAGCGCCGAAGCGCTTAAAAAACCGGATATACTCCTCGTCCTGCTCCCTTTTTATAACGGCCAGCACGAAGCTGTATCCTCTCACTCCTCCTCACCTCCGAAGCTGATGATTGTCTCCTCGTCCGCCGCGGCTGCGGCAGCCTCGGCCTCCAGCCTTGCGGCCTTTTCGGTCTTGAGCCTGTAGTAGAGGCCCAGAAGCTGTATTGTTATAAGCGGAGTCATAGCGACCATGGCTACCACGCCGAAGGCGTTCCGCGCGACGTTCCCGCCCACCGAAAGGCAGAGCCCCATTGCCAGAGGCAAAAGGAAGGTGGCCGTCATCGGGCCGGAAGCGACGCCTCCTGAGTCAAAGGCTATGGCCGTAAAGACCGGCGGCACGAAGAAGCTTAAGGTTATGGCAATTCCGTAGCCCGGCAGCAGCAGATACATAATGGGCAGGCCTGTGAGAACTCTTGTCATCGCAAGGCCTACCGAAACCGCAACGCCTATAGAAAGGCTGAGGCTCATCGCCCGCTGCGGTATAGCTCCCTCTGTCATTTCGGCCACCTGCCGATTCAGAACGTGGACGGCGGGCTCGGCCGCGACTATGAAATAGCCCAGCAGCATACCCGCGGGTATTATAATCCATCTGTAAGGCAGCGTACCTATGATTTCCCCCAGGTAATTGCCCAGCGGCATAAAGCCCACGTTGGCCCCGGTTAAAAAGAACACGAGGCCGAGGTAGGTATAGGCCAGACCGACGATTATTCTTACGGTCTCTCTCGCGCCGAGCCTTGATTTTGGGATTTGGAAGAGGGCGAAAAAAGCGCAGATGGGCAGCAGAGCCTCCGCTACCTCTTTAAAATAGCCGGGCAGTGCCGCCTCGAAAAGCCCCCAGAGCTGCCTTGAGTCGCTTATCTCGGGCACTACAACGGGCGAATAGGCTCCGCCGTCCGCCTGATAGATGAGGCCCAGGATAAGCACGGCTATAATGGGGCCTACTGAGCAGAGCGCCACAAGGCCGAAGCTGTCGGCTCCGGCGTCCTCGTCGCTTCTGACCGAGGCAACGCCTACGCCCAGCGCCATTATAAAGGGCACCGTCATGGGGCCGGTTGTAACTCCGCCCGCGTCGAAGGCGGTTGAGAGATAGTCCTTCGGCACGAAGAAGGCAAAGATGAAAACGGCGGCGAAGGTCAGCAGGAGAAGTAGGTTAAGCTTAACCTTAAAGAATATTCTCAGCATAGCCACCACGAGAAAAACGCCTACCCCCGCCGCGACCGACCAGATAACAACCGGGTTCTCTATATTTGGTATCTGCTGGGCCA
>JAUNBN010000209.1 GCA_030527085.1 Oscillospiraceae bacterium | reverse complement strand
ACCGAGGACATCTGGGACAATCGCTTTAAATATGTAGACGAGCTGCGCCGCATGGGCGCTAATATTCAGGTCGAGGGCGGCAAGGTGGCCGTGGTAGAGGGCGTGGGCAGGCTCACCGGCGCGCCGGTCAAGGCCACCGATTTACGCGCGGGCGCGGCGCTCGTGATAGCGGGCCTCGCCGCCGAGGGACAGACCGAAATCGAAGATATTTACCATATAGAGCGCGGCTATGAAAACCTGGTCTCCAAGCTTCGGGCGCTGGGCGCGGATATAGAAAAGCGCGCCTTCCCCGACACGGAAGAAGAGGCGGTGAGCTAGTGGCGCTCTTCGCTACTCTTTACAGCGGCAGCTCTGGCAACTGCGCCCTCGTTTCAGAGGGCGGTTTTACTATACTCATTGATATGGGCGGAAGCTGCCGCCGAACCTTAAACGCGCTCTACTCCCTGGGCTTCGCCGCGAGGGATATAAACGCCATACTTCTGACCCACGAGCACTCCGACCATGTAGCGGGGCTGGCCACTTTTTTAAAGCACTACCGCGTGCCCGTCTACGGCAGCTTCGGGACGCTGAGCTATGTAAAGAGCAGGGGCCTTGCGCCCGAGCGCGCGAGCCTTAACTACATAGCCGCAGGGAGGAAGTTCGAGCTCGGGGGAATAAGGGCGCTGCCCTTCGCCACCAGCCACGACTGCGCCGAGAGCGTGGGCTACCGCTTCGAGCTCGCCTCGGGCAAGCGCCTGGCCGTGGCGACTGACCTCGGCTATGTTTCAAGCGAGGTCTCCGAGGCGCTCGACGGCTGCGAGCTGGTGGGCCTCGAGGCAAACTATGAGGACGAGCTGCTGCTCAAAGGCCCCTACCCCTACTACCTGAAAACGCGCATACGCTCGAATATGGGCCATCTCTCCAACGCCGAGAGCGCGCGCTTCGCGGCCGGACTGGCCCAAAGCGGCGCGAAGCGCATAGTGCTCATGCACCTCTCCAAGGAGAACAACCGGCCCGAGCTGGCACTCACCGGCTGTCTTTCCCAGCTCGAAAACGCCGGCCTTTCCGAGCGGGAGATAAAAGTGAGCGTTGCGCCGAGAATGGATATAAGCGAGGCCATAGAGTTCTGATGCAGACGATTGAGCTCATTTGTATAGGCAAGCTCGGCGCGGGCTTTTACGGCGAGGGCTGCGCGGAGTATATAAAGCGCCTTAAGCCCTTTTATAATCTAAAAATCAGCGAGCTTCCCGAAACGCGGCTGCTCGAGGACAACACGGCGGGCCGCCTCAAGGTAATAGAGAGCGAGTCCAGGCTTATCGCCTCAAGGCTCAAGGGCGCGGCGCGCACGGCGGCGCTCTGCGTTGAGGGAAAGAGTCTGACTTCCGAGGAGCTCGCGCGTTTTATTAAGGAGGCCGCGCTGGATTCCAGGCCGCTCGCCTTTATAATAGGCGGCTCGCTCGGGCTTACCGAGGAGCTGAAGCAAAGCTGCGGCCTTCGCCTCTCGCTCTCCGCCATGACACTGCCGCACAAGCTCGCGCGCCTCGTGCTCTTGGAGCAGATCTACCGCGCTGCGACTATAAATAATAATATTAAATATCATAAATGACATTTGTTTTTCGGGTGTGTCCCGTTGAGCGGATTTTTCGTTGTATCACCCCCGGCGAAGGCTAATGTACAATTAATTCAGGGTGTTCCTCCCCGCCGAAGACGGGGAGGAACACCCTGAAAAGTACGCACATCCGAGCAGGAAGCGCCCCGATTGCGCGCTATTTTCACGGCCGACTCCCGTATTTGGTCACTCATCCCTTATTTCTTTAATGATTTTTTAACCTCGTCCTGTTAGAATACAAGAGAGCGTCCAAGAGTGGTTTTAATACTCTGCCTTCCCCGCCTTCGGCTGAGAAAGCAGAACGGAGACTGCACGCGAACGAGACGTTCCAAAAACAAAGACCTAAGCGCAAGCTAGAAAAGGGGGGTGAAAAATGAGGCTGCTCATAGCGGAGGACGACTCGGATTTGAGAGAGGTCATGGCAAAAAAGCTCAAGGCCGAGGGCTACGCCGTGGACGCCTGCTCCGACGGGCGCGAGGCGTTGGACTTTCTGGAGCTTGCGGACTACGACGCGGCGGTTCTGGATATCATGATGCCCAAAATGGACGGGCTCGAACTCGTGAGAAGGCTGCGCGAAAAGGGGAAGCTCACGCCTATTATCTTTCTCACGGCGCGCGATGCGGTTTCAGACCGCGTTAAGGGGCTGGACGGCGGCGCAAACGACTACCTCACCAAGCCCTTTTCCTTCGAGGAACTCACCGCCCGCCTGCGCGCCCTCACTAGAACCGCGAGCCAGAAGCCGCTCAACATCTACACCGTCGGCGACCTGAGCCTAAATATTGAGACGCGAGAGGTCGAGCGCGCGGGCAGAAGAATAGAGCTTACGGCTACGGAGTTCGCGCTGCTGGAATACCTCATGCGAAACGCGGGGCGCGCGCTCTCACGCCAGAAGATTGAGGACCACATCTGGAACTGCGACTACGAGGGCGGCACGAACGTAGTGGACGTCTACATAGCCTACCTGCGACGGAAGATAGACGAGGGGCACGAGCAAAAGCTCATTCGCACGCTGCGCGGCATAGGCTACACGATAAGGGACGGGCAATGAGGCGGCTTTCGATAAAGCTTAAAATAACGCTATGGTTCACTGCCTTTATGCTGCTTATAAGCGCCGCTGCCCTCTTTTTCGTCGCGGCCGTCTACCGCACGAGCGCCTCGCGCCAAAACGAGCAGAGCCTTATAAGCCTGGTCG
>JAUNBN010000009.1:12391-16592 GCA_030527085.1 Oscillospiraceae bacterium | reverse complement strand
CGAGGCCGGACTGAAAGAGCTTTTCGGGGGCGACAGCGCCGTCAGGCTGAACCCAAGCGAGAGCGGCGAAATAAGCGGCCGCCTCCGGCTGGGCGCCACTCTCTTCACTCTCAGAATGCGCCCCTACGATGCGCTCATAAGCGCCGAGGGCTGCCGCGCCGCGCTGCGCCTGAACGAGCGCGATGGCGAAACAGCCGCCGTAGTCGCCGCCGCCTGCGAAAAGGGCTGCGGTTTTTCGCCCACCGAAAGTGAGCTGGAGGGCTTTTTGCTGAGACTGGCGGAGGCCGCGGCCGCTCACGGAGGCCGCGAGCATAAAAGCGCCCCCAAGGGAGCAAAGCGAGTGTACAAGAGCGCAAAAACCTCCGAAGATGGCGCTTCCAAAGAAAAGGCCGCGCACGGCTCTCATGAAAGCACTCAGGCGAAACCCAAAAAGCACCGCCCGCTCTTTATTGCGGCAGCCGCCCTTATTCTGGCCGCCGCCGCGCTCTGGCTCTTCTGGCCCTTCGGCGCGAGCGTTGATACCGCCGAGCCCGACGACGCGGATTTGAGCGAGCTGCTTACTGCCGAGAACGCGGCTTCGGTAAACTGCGGCATGGGCCGCTCGGAGATAGAAGCGCTCTTCGGCACCTCCGGCCTCAAACTCTCCTCGGGAGTCTACCTCTACCGCTCGAGCGAGCTTAACGGCCGGTCCCAGCCCGTAAGGCAGCTCAAGGCAGAGTATGCGGGCGATCTGCTCGAGAGCTACACCTACCTCGACTTGAGCATCGCTGAGCAGACGGGCACTGTCGCCTCCCCTCCGCTCGATATAGGAACCTATCCTGTTTCGATGATACGCGGGTATACTAAGAACGGCGAGCTTTATAAAGAGCTGCATATAGGCTATGTGGATCCCTTCGCCAACTTCTCGCCCTCCTGGCGCGGAGAGGCGGTGCTGATAAGCAACGAGAGCGCGGGAACCTCGCAGACTCTCTATTTAAAAGGCTACGACGGGGCCGACCCGCTGATGCAGGGCGAGCTCGAGGGCACTGCGCTCGAGAGCCAGTACGAGGACTACGACGAATTTCTCTCTGACAAGCTGGCCTACGACACAGCGCTGCTTTTGGTGAACGGCTACAGCCGCGGCGACGCCGAGAGCGTCTTCGGAGCGCTCGAGCAGTACGACGCGGGCTCGGGCTCCATGCTCTGGCGCACTCGCGCGGGCGAGGCGGACGAGGGCGGCGAGCAGCCCTACACCTATTCCTTCCGTTTCGACGCGAGCGGAGGCTTTGAGCTAGGCGTCTTTTCAAACACCCGTCTCTACGAAAGAGCCGGAACCCTCGCGCAGTGCAAGCCTCAGGCCGTCGCGGCCGGGCAGTCCTACGGCGAGGTCAGGACGCTCATGCCAATAGTTCCCACCGCGCTTTATGTGAACGACAACTTCTACACCGTCTGCTACGGCCGCTATACCGGCGGCACGGATATAAAATACCAGTTCGAGCTGGTCGTCTCCTTCGATAAGACGACCAATATCGCAGACAGCGTTTACGACAACACTATTTCTTCTGCCGCTTAAAAAGCTAAGGCGGAGCAGCCAAAGGGGAGAGCGATATGAAGTACGCCGCAGACCGCTCGCGGATGTCGCAGTTTGTAGCATCGGAAATGGGCTTCTTCGGGAGCAGATACGCCCTGCCCTTCGTAGCGGGCAGCACGGCGCTGCTGACGATGATAGCGCTTTTGTTTTCCGTGTTCTTTTATATCAGTCAGGGCGCCGAGGGGCAGAATTTCCTGTATCTCGCCCTTTCGCTCGTCTCTCTGGCTCTCTTTCTTGTGGTCTATATAGTTTACAGAATAAGAGTCGGGCGCGAAGGGCTTCAGTTCGACAACTCGATGATTTTCAGCTGCGAGTGTTTTGTTATCTGCGCTATCGCGGGTTTCGCCTTTCTGCGCACCTCCTGGATGTGGCGGCTCATAGAGATATCTCCCGGCCAGTTCAACCGCTATATAACCACCGTTATCGTCTTCGCAATTCTCGCCCCGCTGCTCGTCGCCGCGATCTACTTTCTGTTCACCTGTGTGCTGAGCGAAATCAGCCTCCCCTATACGGGCTGGCTATACCGGGTTTACACCCTGCTGCCGATAAGCGTTCTGCTTTTGGTGGTCATAGGCAGCAGAAACAGCACTGAGAGCAACGCGCTGAGCATAGCTACCTTTACTACTGTGCTTTACATCTCCCTGATGCTGGGCTTCGCCGTCCACTTCCTTATTAAATACTTCATGCACCGCTACCTTGAGGCTACCCCCGCGCGCTACGAGACCTTTATAAAGGTCAAGAGCTCGAAAACGCAGTATTCCGGCGCGGCGGGCCGCGAGAGGGAGGTCTATGCCCCTCCCGAACCTCTGCCCGAAAAGCGCGCTGACTTCTCCCCGAGCTTCACTCCCGATCTGGAGCCCGAAACCGTGCGCGAGAAGCTCGGCGGCTATGTTGAGGACGCTATAAGCGCAGGCCGCCAGGCGGCACAGAGCGCCGCCGAAACCGTAAGAAACGGTATTGAAAACAGCCTCTCCGAGGACAACGCGGGAGTTTTTCACTCAAGGCAGATAAAAAAGCCCGTCTTTAAAGCTGAGAAAACTTCCGGCGAAGCTCCTGCCGAAAGCGAGCGTCCCAAAAAGATTATCTACCGCAGCAGCCGTCACATAGAGAGTGAGGCGAAAGAAGAAGCTCCCCCCGTCCCATCAAAGGAGGGCGCGGCCTCGCCCGGGATACTTGCGGGCGTAAAGGGCTTTTTCAGGGAGCTGAAAGAGAACTTCGAGGGCGAGCGCGCCGAAACGTCTCCCGGGACAGCCGACGAAGCCGAGCTTGCGGGGGCCGCGCCGGACATTTCCGAGGCCGTGGGCTCGCTTTTGCAGGCCGCGTCCGAGCCTGCCTCTGGGAACGGAGCGAATACCGAAACGGCTCGGCGCGAGGAGGGCGAGGAAGCGGAGCGTCTGCGCCTTGAGGCGGAAGAAACCGCTCAAAAAGAGGCCGAAGCGCAGGCCGAGCGTCTGCGTCTCGAGGAAGAGGAGCGCGCGCAGAGAGAGCTTGAGGAAGAGATCGAGCGCAAACGTCTTGAAGCGGAGGAGCGCGAGCGCAGACTTATAGAGGACGCGGGAAGCGCCGCGCCTCAAAAACAGGATTCCGAGGCGGACGATACGATAGTTCGTGAGGTGGACAGCCTCCTTCTCCCCGAGGAGCCCGAACACGATCCGGAGCAGCCTTTTGAGTCCGGCCTTTTTGCCAGACTGCGCGGCGGAATCAAAAACCTCTTTAACGATTTACGAACGCCGATAGAGGGTCTCTATCTCGAGAGCGGCGAGGATGATGAGAATGAGGAGGCCGCCGAGGCCGGAGCTCTTGCCGGGGAGCTGCTTGCCGAAGCCGAGGGTTCCGAAGCGGAGCCTTCGGAACCGGCGGAAAGCCCGGCTCCCATACCTGCCCCTGAAGCCGAGAAAAGCTCAGAGAGCACAGTGACTGAAAGCATTATCGAGGCCGAGAGCGGCTTTAAGCCTCAGACCGTCCGCGAGCCCGAGGGCGAGCGCGAATATGTTATTGGCACAGGCCTGAGCGAGCCGCTGGTTCCCGCGCCAGCCGAAGCAGAGAGCTTCGTCCCCGAGGACAGCGAGAGCGCAGAGGAAAGCGCCCCGCTTAAGGGCGAGCGCAGGATATACAAGGCCGACTCAAGCTACAAGACGAAAAAGAAGCGCGAAAGAATCAGCGTTGAGAACTTCTTTGAAAGCCGCCGCACCAGGGTAAAGGCCATACTCGGCGAAGGCGAGCTTGCGGAATACAAGCGAGCGATCCTCGCCGCCCGGCCTGCTTCTCCCGAAGCGCCGGCAGAGGCGTCCTTACCGGCCGAAATCGCGACCGCGCCTCTTGAGCCCGAATCCGCCGAGGCGCTTCGCGAGACTTCCGAAAGTGGCGAGGCAAGCCGCAGCGCCGCAGCGCCCGGGCCTTCTGTTCTCGCGCACATAGCCGCCTGGCTCGGCTTTGCCCCGCGGACAGAGGAAGCGCCTACCGCAGCCGAAACAGAAGAAGCTCTTGAAGCCGAGACTGAGACCGCAGCCGAGAGCCCCGCGCCGCAGAGCTCCGGGGAGGACGAAAGCGCGGCGGAGGCAGCAAGGGCAGAGGAAGAAGCCGAGCGCCGGCGCATCGAGGAAGAAGCGCGCGCCTACAGGGAAGCCGAGA
>JAUNBN010000009.1:0-12291 GCA_030527085.1 Oscillospiraceae bacterium | reverse complement strand
GGAAGCCGAGCGCCGGCGCATCGAGGAAGAAGCGCGCGCCTACAGGGAAGCCGAGACAAGATACGCTCGCCAACGCCTCGAGGAAGAGGAGCTTGCCCGCAAAGAGGCCGAGGAAGCCGAGCGCCGGCGCATCGAGGAAGAAGCGCGCGCCTACAGGGAAGCCGAGGTAAGATACGCTCGCCAACGCCTCGAGGAAGAGGAGCTTGCCCGCAAAGAGGTCGAAAAGGAAGCCGAAGCAGGCCCCGTGCCGGAGGATATCATAGAGGATCTCGAGGAGCCCATCCGCGCCGAGGTCATTCTGGAATCCGAAAGGCCCCGAGAGGAGCTTACGGAGGTTATGGACGAGGACTTCGCCAGGCTGCGCGAGTACTCCCGCAGCAGGGACGGCATGCGGCAGGACGCGAGCGAGGAGGAGAACGTCATACGCGCGCAGGTGGTAAAGCGTACCATCGTCCGCCCGCACAGCGTCTCGAAAAAACGCATAAAGCCCCCTCGCAGACGGCACGAGGATTAAAGGAACACAGTGAAAGAAGCGCGGGACAGGGGCGCTCCCGGTATATCCCGGAACTATAAAACGGCGGTTTGAAACCGCCGTTTTAGCTTGCTTTAAAATCAATAGCTCATAAGCTTAGAGGCTGCTGTGCCCATTTCAGTTATCGCCGCTCTTCAGCAGGGCGAAAAACTCAGCCAGCTCGGCCGTCCAGTCGCCGCGAAGCAGCATATGGTGGTTGCTTATGGGCGAGCGTTCAAAATACTCGGTGCCCCGGCTCAGCCTCAGGCGCATCTGCGTGCGGCAGAGGTCGTCGCGGTGGGTGGTCTCTATGAGTTCGGCCCTGTCGGCATACCAGCGGCTCAAATCGCCGTTGCATTTGAATATCGTCATCTCGCAGGGCTCAAGGTCACCGGAAACGGCAACGCCTATGCCCGATTCAAAATGCGTTGTCAGCGTGTAGCTGTCGGGCATGTCTATGGGCAGGGTGCAATGGGCGAAAATTATCTCGCCGGTGTCCGGGTCCATGCAGCTCGGATTCGCCATAAAGGAATCGCCCCCCGTAACCGCGGCCGCCACCGCCATGCTTATCATGCTCTTTTTGTCGCCCTCGCAGGCGGCGGGTATGCCCTCGGCGTTAAGTATCGCCAGCGCGAGGCAGCCCGTAGTGCCTATGAGATTCAGCAAATCAAAACAGCGCACCGTTACGGCCTGCAGGCCGTATTTCCCGACCATGCGCTTCGCCGCGCCGTAAACATTGAGAGCCTTCTTAACCTCGTTTATATCGTAGCCGGAGTTTTCCAGCGCCTTAGTGTATTCGTTCTCGGGGTAGCCGCCCTTCTTGTATTCCTCAACGAGCTCCTTCAAGTCGAGGTCAATAAGCTCCATGCCGCAGGCCCTTTTCAGCGCCGCCGCGTCGGCGTCGCTGGCTATGAGTCCCGAGGGCTCGCCTATTGCGCCCAGCCTCATGCCCCTGACGCGCCTTATCGCTTCCGCGGCGCGCCTCAGGGTTTTCAGCCTTGCGGCTATGCGGCTGAGCGAGCCGTGCAGTATCTCGCCCTTTTTCTCGTTTTCATCGAGATAGCCCAGTATCTCCATGGCCGCGGCCAGAGAGTTGTAGGCCGGCGTTGTGAGCAGCATATAGGGAGGCTTGACGGCCTTATATGCGTTTTTGAAGCCCTGCTCGGAGCCGCCCGAGGCGATAAAAAACACAGGCAGCTCCTGCGCCGCCACCTCCTCGAGCGGAGCGCAGACGATTTCAAAACCGCATTCGGCGCTCAGCTCCTTTAAAAACTCCTCGCTGTAGCGGGGTATATTGGGGTCGTTGCAGTCCGCGGGCCCCATTAAAAACAATACCTTTAGCTTATCCATCGTCAACCTCTCTTTTAGTTCGGGGGGTGTCCTGTTGAGTGTTTTCCGTATTCTCCCGCCTTAGGCCTGCTTCCTGTCGGCCGCTATGAGCGTGCGCAGCGCGTCAACGGCCAGGGTTATGGTTTCGTCCATGCTCTGGAAGGACATCACGGCTCCGGCGCGGCAGCCTCTTATCGAGGAGATTATGAACAGCGCCGCGGTCTCCATCTCGGAGGCCATTACTCCGCCCTCCTTCCATGCCTGCCAGCGCTGCTTGAGCAGCGGCCCGTTGGGCAGGCCGTCGGGGTCTATCTGCCCGTAGAAGGCGTCCTTGCACTGGGCGAGCCCCTCGCGGTAGTTGTAGCCGCGCTTCTCGGCGGCCTCAGCCAGGGCGGCCACTATGCGGCGGTCGGCTATGGCCGGGTATTCTATAGGGATATAGTGCCGCGTGGTTCCCTCATCGCGCACAGAGCCGGTAACTATAACGCCCCGAAGCCCCTCCTCAAAGGAGGCCTCGCAGAGCCTGCCGGCGGTGCCTATGCGAATAAAGGTATCGGCTCCGCAGTGAATGAGCTCTTCAAGGGCAATGGCCGTTGAGGGGCAGCCCATGCCGGTTGAGCAAACGGAGACCTTCTCGCCGTCCAGATAGCCCGTCCAGGTCTTGTGCTCCCGGTTGTGGGCTATGAGCTTCGCGTCGTCCAGCCTTTTTGCTATTATATCGGTTCTGAAGGGGTCGCCGGGCAGGAGCACATAGCGTCCCACGTCCCCCTTGACGCAGCAGATGTGATACTGCTGCCCCTTTTCGTTGAGCTCGTCCTTTACCTTAAGCATAAACTCTCCCCTTAAGCTTTCGCCGCGCGGACTATGGCCTCTGCCGCCTCGTCCATGCTTATTACCTTTTCGTCTATCCCCAGCGCCCTGCAGACCCGGCTCACATAGGGCTGCTTGAGCATGGCCTCATCGAGCACGGGCAGGTTCCAGAATATCTCCCTCGGGCTGCCGTCCGCTATTACTTTCTTATTGGACATGACTATCACGCGGCTGAAATTGTCGCCCACAAAGACCATATCGTGAGAGATGGTGACCAAGGTCTTTCCCCGAGCGCTCAGCTCCTTTATGATGGCCGAGAGCCGCTCGTTGCCCACAAAATCCTGCCCGGCGGTGGGCTCGTCGAAGACCATTACCTCGCAGTTCATCGCGATAATGGAGGCTATGGTGACGAACTTTCTCACGGAGAGGGGCAGGTTGAAGGGGTTTTCTCTCGCAAAGCGCTTCATGCCCGTGAGCTTGAGCGCGTCGTCCACCTGCCTTTTAATCTGCTCGGGGGGCAGCTTGAGCATTTTCGGCCCGAACTCCACCTCCTCGTAAACCGTGGAGTGGAAGATCTGGTCGTCCGGGTTCTGAAAGACATAGCCGACTACGCGGGAGACCTGAGCGGTGGTATGCTCGCGTGTGTCCATCTCGCCTATTCTGACCTCGCCCTCCGTGGGGTAGTTGAGAGCGTTCAAAAGCTTTACGAGCGTGGTCTTGCCCGCGCCGTTCTGCCCTACTATGGCGAGGTTCTCGCCCTTTTCTATCGAAAGCGAAACGCCGTCCACGGCGAGAAAGCCGCCGGGGTATTGGAATTTAACGTCCTTAAGTTCAATATAAGCCATCAGCGGGCCCCCTTTCTCATCGCCGCGGAAATAACCTCGACCGCCTGGGCCTCGTTTATCGGAATGTACTCGAGCTCCAGCCCCGCTTCCCTGAGTTTATTGCCCAAAACGGCGTACTGAGGGAGCTGAACTCCCTTTTCCTCGAGGCTTATATCGGAGAGTATCTCCTGCTTGGGGCCGAAGCGTATGAGCTCGCCGGAATTGAGGACTATTATGTCGTCTGCGTACTCGGCTATCAAATCCACCTTGTGCTCAACGAGTATGACGGTGCGCTTCTGGCGCTTGAGCGTTTCGATTACCTTGAAAACGCTCTCCGTCCCCTCGGGGTCGAGCTGGGAGGTGGGCTCGTCTATAACGAGTATGTCAGGCTCCAGCACGAGTATCGAGGCTAAGGCCATGCGCTGCTGCTGCCCGCCCGAGAGCTTGAAGGGCTTGTTCATCGCGAGCGCCTCTATGTCCGTGAGGCGCATGGCATTTATGACCCGCTCCTCTATCTCGTCTATCGGAACGCCGAAGTTTTCGAGGCCGTAGGCCACCTCCTCGAAGACGGTGTCTTTAACGCCGCTAATCTGGTTGAAGGGGTTTTGAAAGACATAGCCTATCTTGAGCGAGAGCTCGCCCTCGGCGTAGTCCGTCGTGGGCCTGCCCTCTATGAGCACCTCTCCTTTAAGTTCGCCCTGATAAAAGCCGGGCGCGAAGCCGCGTATCAGCGCGCAGAGAGTGGTCTTGCCCGCCCCGTTGGGGCCAATTACGCCGTAAAAACGGCCCTTCTCGATGGAGAGACTCAGGTTTTTTATGGCGGGCTTGGAGGTCAGGGGGTAGTTATAGGTAAGGTTTTTGAGCTCTATTACAGCACCCACATCAGTATCCTCCCTATCAAGGCTATTGCAAACAGCGCTATGAAGACCGCCACGCAGGGCTTTTCCGCGCCGCTTTTTTTCAAATTTAGAAGGTGAGTCTTTTCGCAGGGGGCGTTGAAGCCCTTGCTCTCCATTGTGAGCACGCGCTCCTCCGTGTCCGTTATTGAGCCGAGCACTAAAGGCACCATGGTCGGGAAGAAGGCCTTGGCGCGCACCAGAAGGTTGCCCTGGGTCTCTACGCCGCGCGCCTGCTGCGCGTTCATTATGGTCTTGGATTTCGCGCCGAGCACGCCTATCATCTCAAGCGAGGACAGGAAGACGAAAACTACCTTGTGGTTCATGCCGCGCTCCTCGAGCGCGCGAGAGAGCTCTTTGTTCTTGGTGGACTGAAAGAGCCAGACGAAGATGCTCGCCCCGTTTAAGATGTTGAAGCCGAGGCGCAGCCCGTTCTGAAGCCCGTATTTCCATATAGTAGGGTGGAAGCCCTCGGAGATGTTCCAGCGCCAGAGCGCAACGCCTGGAGTGAGGCTGTCGCCCGTTTCAACAATAAAGGCCTGCACTATTACGACTATTATAAAAATCGTTAGAACGGTTGGGAGCGCTTTAAAGAAGCGCTTTGATATGCCCGTGAGCACCGCCAGCACTATTACCCCGAAAAACCAGAGGTAGAGCAGGGGCGAATAGCCGTCGAAGGGAGCGCTCATCGAAGCCAAAACCACTGAGGTGGCGAAATAGAAAAGGACGACCCAGAGCTTCGCTACGGGGTACATTCCCTCGAGCCTGTTTTCCTTGCTTATCTGGATTTTTTCGATATACATAGCTTTCTCCAGAGGTTTAATTGCGCGGGCGCAGAGGGAGCCTGCGCCCGCTTTTTGTTCTGTGCGGGTAAGCCGCGCTTATTCCGTTTTGTCGTCGGTGGTGACTATCTCCTCGACTATTTCTTCAGCTTCCTCAAGCTCGGGCAGCTCGGTCTTTTTCTTGCCGATATAGAGCTCGCCCAGCGAGAACTTAACGAGGGTCTTGGCGGGTATTACCTTGATTATGAGCATGGCTATGAGATAGGAGAGCACGCGGTCGAGCGTGGTCCAGACTATCTCAACGCTCATGACAGAGGCCCAGATGCTCTGGCCGGTGGCCATGAGGACCGCGGTGAGCAGCGAGGTGCCGCCGCCGGTCACGCCGCCGTAGACATAGACAACTATCGGGGTGGCGACCAGCAGAGAAACCAGATCCATGATGATGAAGGACAGGATGAGCTTCCAGCCCCTCCACCAGTCTGCGCGGGACAGGAAGCCCACGACCAGACCGACTATTACGTTAACGGGAATGAACCAGAAGTTCACGGGGTTTGCGATGCCGGTAACTATGTTTGTAAGCAGACCGGTGACCGCGCCGACCCAGGGGCCGGAGAGAATAGCGGTGAGCATGGTGCCGATGGTGTCCAGATAGACCGGCAGCTTCAAAAGGCTGGCGAGCTGGCCGCCTACGAAGTTGATGGCTACGCCTATGGGAATGAACATAAGGGCCATCATGCTGAAGTCTTTCTGGATGGAATACTTCTTTTCCTGCATGAAAACGAACCTCCTCAAATTTATATATCAACGCCTCTTTTGAGGCGATGAATTACCTTAAATTCCGGCCTCGGCCCGCCTGCGGGCGGCGAGGCGCAGCGCCGGCGCGCACAGGGCGCAGAGCGCGGCTATGATGAAATACGCGCCCTTGGCCTCGCCCGAGGATATCAAGAGGCTTATAAAGGGCTGAAAGGCTATGCCGCCCAGAGCGGAGGAAAAAATCATAAGCGAAAAGGCCGAGGCGGACTCCGAGGGAAAGAGCGTGCCGGCGAGGAGCGCGAGCCCCGCGTAGAGCGGCGCGAAGCCCAGGCCCACGAGAATCACGGAAAGCAGCTTTAGCCAGCCCCCCGGAACAAACACAAGAGAGACGCAGCCCGCGGCGGCCAGAAGGAAGCAGGGGGCCATGAGGTTGGAGGGCGAGGAAAACTGCGTTCCGATAAGGCGGCCGAAGATGCTCGAGAACCAGTAGGCCGAAAGCGCCCCCGCGGAGAAGAGTCCCAGCCCCTCCCCCTCAAGATAGCTGCCTATCCAGTAGGTAAAGGCCGTCTCGGAGCCAAGATAGATCATCATGCAGAGCATATAGACGATTATCAGCGGATGCTTTATCAGCTTTAAAAAGGCGAGCCCTTTGGGCATGGCCTCGGGCTGCCGGGCAAAGGAGTCTATCCTCCTGCCGAAGGCGAAATAGCAGGCGAAGGCGGCGTAGCAGGCCAGCACAAAGGCGTAAAAGGGCCTGAACTGCTCCTCTTTAAAGAGCGCCGCGATTATAAGGGGCGAGAGCACCGCGCCGCCGCTGAAAAGCGCCTGCAGGAAGTTTAAAAAGCGGTTGCTGTTTTCGCCGTTGTTGTCGGTGAGCAGGGCCATGACGCAGCTTTCAAAGCCGCCTACGCCCGCTCCGTAAATAAAAAGCCCTATTGTTGCGAGAAGAGGGGAGCTTGAAATCAAGACCAAAAAAGAACCCGCGCACACGGCAAAGGAGGTCAGCAGCGAGGCCCTTCTCTTTCCCAGCCTCTGCGCCAGCTCCCCGAAAATGAGCACGGCAACAACCGACCCGCCGTAAAGCGAGCTTATCATATATCCCATTTCCCTCTCGCCGGCGCCGTAGGAAGCCGCTATATTGCTTACCAGACTTTGATTTGCCGCGAGAAAGCTTCCCATAAGGAAGTATATCGCAATAGAGACGGTGTTAAAGGTTCTGTCTTTTACCAAATAAGTAGTATTATCTCCATCACCGGACTTGCCGGGAGTGTCGCCGCCCCGCGGTTTTTTTCACTGTATCTACCCGCCGAAGGCGGGGGATACGGCATTAAACCCGCCTTTGTTCACTCCCTGTTTGCTCCCGATTATAATTGTTTGTTCACAAAAAAGCAACATTTGCTGGCCTTTTTCGACAAATCATATGATTTTCAGGTTTGAAATTTGTTGCATATTATGCTAACATCTCCTGGAACGGAAGCAGCCTATCAGCTTGCAGAATGCTGTATTCCCCCGCCGAAGGCGGGGGAATACAGCGAAAAAACCGCGCGGTGGGACACTCCCCCGGAACAGCGCTTTCAAAAAAGAGGGCGTGTTCCGAGAGAGTGAAGCTTCCGCGCGAAACGGAAGGCTCCCCGAAAGGAAGAGAAATGGAAAAAAGAAAGATAATAATCGATACCGACTGCGGCTCCGACGATGCTATGGCCATAGCGATGGCCTTAAACGACGAGCGCTATGAGATACTCTTTTTCAGCGTCTGCGCCGGAAACGTCAGCGCCGAGCAGGCGGTGATCAACACGCTTACTACGCTGGAAAAGGCGGGCTCCTACGAGCCGCCGGTCTATCTGGGAAGCGTCAAGCCTCTGGTGCGGGAACTCGCCTACGCCCACGAGACCCACGGCATGGACGGCATGGGCGACATCGGCCTCGTTCCGGCAAGGCTTAAGGTTACACCGGGAAACGGCATCTTAAAGACCATAGAGGCGCTTGAAAATAGCGAGCGCGGAGAAATAGAAATAATAGCCCTCGGCCCCTTAACGAATCTCGCCCTCGCGATACGCACGGCGCCCGATGCGATGGCGAAGGTCAGGCGCATTTCGGTCATGGGCAGCGCGGGTTTGGGCGTTGGGAATGTGAGCCCAGTCGCCGAGTTCAACATCTGGCAGGACCCCGAGGCCGCGAAGATAGTTTTTGAATCCGGCCTGCCGCTGCTTGTCGTGGGCTGGGACGCCTGCCTGGACGACGCGATGCTGAACAAGCGCGAGATAGAAAGGCTCAGGAACAGCGGAGAGCTCGGCCGCTTCGCGGTGGACTGCAACCGCTGCCTGCTCGAGATGAATCAGTGGCGCTTCGGCGATCCCTGCCTGGATATGGCCGACCCCGCCGCGCTCGCCGCCGCGCTCTGCCCCGAGTGCATAGAAACCTGCGCGGACTACTACTGCGAGGTCGATACCAGCGACGGCATAAGCTGCGGCGCCGTCCATGTGGACGTCTACGGCTTCTCCGGCAAGCAGCCGAACGCCAGCGTCTGCTCCAAGCTCAAAAGCGAGATCTATAAAGAGTACATCTTCAAAACTCTGGGCGCTTAAAAGCGCGCTAGCCCCCAAGAGAAACGGCCTTAAATAACTCCGACTTTGGCACAGTTTTATTAAGCTTGAGCAGCAAAAGAGCTTAAAAATTGTAAGCCCCTATAATTTCGGCAGACCGGGCGAGCTTTTAGGGGTACCTCTCCCCGCCTTCGGCGGGGGGAGCCCCAACTGAATAAACCTGCTGATTCAGCAGGTTCAGTCGAGCAGCGACATGAGCTTCTCGGGCTCGGGCGCGAAAAGACCGCGCAGAGGCAGCTCTATGCCCTCCTCGGCAAGCAGGGCTTTAAGCTCCTCAATGAGTATGCCGGAGCCCTCGCCCAGCCGCGAGCTCGCTATAACGGCCTCAAGGTCCTGCCTGTCGCCGAGGTTCCCGCCCCAGTCGCCAAAGCAGGTGTAGTCCACCCCGCAGCTCGGGCTGCCGTCTATGCCGACTATGCCAAGAACCTCAAAGCGGTCGTTTCCCGCGAGGTATTCCTTGAGCTGCAGGATGATTTCGCGCAGCATTCTGCGGCACTCGGCTCTGAAATAGGGCGTGTCGAACTGCTCGCTCACATGCCCCCAGCGGCGGCGGCCGTAGAGCAGGAATTCCGGGCAGGGCAGCTGCACGAGCTGAACGCCCTTCTCCACCGCTCTCTTTAAAAAACGGCGGCGCAGCGTCTCCTCTGCGGCCATCTCCTCCTCGTTGTACATCACGACCTTGGAGGCCGTATTGAGCACGCAGTGGCTCACAAATATTATTTTCTGCATTCTTTCACCTCGCTCTTAAGGGCATTGTATCAGGTAGGGGCGGGTATTACAAATCGGTTTGAGAGACAGAAGTATCCAAGAGCTTGTTTAATGCTCTGAGCGAAGCTTACATACGCGAGCAAACTACTTCCTTGAGAGGTTTATAAAATGAAAATCTACGAAGAACATCTGCTGGATATGATAAAAAAGACCTGCGCGGCTTTAGAGGCGACCGAGCAAATGCAGGAGATTCTGCGCGGCGAGATGCCGCTTGAGCGCTTTCGCTGGCAGATTCGCCAGAACTACCAGTACCTTATGGAGTACACAAAGTGCTGGGCCGTTGGGCTCTCCAAAGCCCAGGGCTTCGAGGAGATGGAGCGCTGGTACGGCATAGTCAAATCCACCTTTGAGGGCACAGTGGCCTACAACAGGAGCTTCTGGGCCGAGGAGGCGGGCATCTCGCTTGAGGAGCTTGAGAACACCACCATGGCCGAGAAAAAGCGCAGCTATACCGCCCACGAGCTCGCCCGCGCCTATGAGGGCGACCTCGCCTGCTGCATGATGGCGCTCTTCCCCTGCAACGTCCTCTATATGCACATGGGCTTCGACCTGCTGCCGCAGTGCAGGCTCGCCCCCGATAATATGTACTATAAATGGATAGAATACTACACCCTGCCCGAATATGTGGCGAAATGCGAGCGTGAGATAGCAATGGTAAACGAGCTCTGCGAGAACAAGAGCGGGCGCGAGCTGCGCAGGCTGCTTGAGATTTTCGCCGTGGGCTGCAACTACGAGCTGCTTCAGTGGCGCGATATGTACTACCGCATGGAGACCTGGCCTCTGGAGGAGATATTTCCGAAATAAGTCTTGTTTTCAGAGCTTCGCAAAAGCGGCGCGCGGCGCCGGGGAAAACCCATGTGCGCCGCGCGCTTTGTTGTGTCTGAAAACCGCTCGGCTGTCTTGCGCGCTCGGCTCAGAGCCTCGCTACGCCGTCCTCGCGGGCGGCGCGCGCTACCGCCTCGGCCACTGCGGGGCGCACGCGGGCGTCGAAGGCCGCGGGTATAATGTAGTCGGCGGTGAGCTCCGAGTCGGGGATAATGGAGGCGAGCGCGTTCGAGGCCGCAAGCTTCATATTCTCGGTAATCCGGCTCGCACGCACGTCGAAGGCGCCCCTGAAAAGCCCCGGGAAGGCCAGCACGTTGTTTATCTGGTTGGGGTAGTCGCTGCGGCCGGTGGCTATCACGGCCACGCCCGCGGCCTTGGCGGCGTCAGGGCGTATCTCGGGGTTCGGGTTCGCGAGCGCGAAAACTATGGGGTCCTTCGCCATGGTCTTTATCATCTCGGGCTTTAATATGTCCGCCTGGGAGACGCCTATAAACACGTCCGCGCCCACCAGCGCGTCAGCGAGCGAGCCCTTGCGTCCGGCCTTGTTCGTAACCGCAGCCATCTCCTCCTTGGCCCAGTTCATGCCCTCGCCGCGGCCTGTGTAGATAATGCCCTTGCTGTCGAGCAGGAACATATCCTTAACGCCCAGGTTGAGTATCATCTTGCCTATGGCGGTGCCCGCGGCGCCCGCGCCGTTGATGACTACAACCAAATCCTGAGCTTTCTTGCCCGTTACCTTGCAGGCGTTCAGCAGGCCCGCCGTTACGATGATGGCGGTGCCGTGCTGGTCGTCGTGGAAGACGGGTATGTCGAGAGCTTCCTTGAGGCGGCGCTCTATTTCAAAGCAGCGCGGCGCGGAGATGTCCTCGAGGTTGATGCCGCCGAAGGCCGGCGCTATGTTTATGCAGGTGTTTACTATTTCGTCCGTGTCCTGAGTGGCGAGACAGATGGGGAAGCAGTCCACGCCGCCGAACTCCTTGAACAGCACGGCCTTGCCCTCCATTACGGGCAGGCCCGCAAGGCCGCCTATATTGCCCAGCCCCAGCACGGCCGAGCCGTCCGTTATAACGGCGCACATATTGCCTTTAAAGGTGTATTTATACGCGAGCTCGGGATCCTCGGCAATCTCCCTGCAGGGCTCCGCTACGCCGGGGGTGTAGGCGAGCGAAAGGTCGTCCGCGGTCTTTACCGAGCACTTGCTCACCGTCTCAATTTTTCCGCGATTATCCTCGTGAAGCTTCAGCGCGAGGGAGCGCAGCTCTTCTTTTTTTATAGCCATAGTTTTATTACCTTTCTTTTTGGGGAGGGAGCCGCAAGCGTGCATTTGGGGCGGTATTCACCCCGCATTCGTGGGGAATACCGCGAAAGCGCGCAATTAGGGCACTTCCCTGTTTGATTTTATTCTTTAATCTCGTATTTGCTGCGGCCCTCTTTATAGAGGTCGCGGCCTCGGCAGTCGTTTATCACCGTGCAGGGGAAGTTCTCAACCCTCAGCCTGTAAATGGCCTCCGCGCCCAGCTCGGGGAAGGCCACAACCTCGGCCTCCTTGACCGACTGGCTCAGGAGCGCGCCCGCGCCGCCGGTCGCGGCGAAGTAGACGCAGGTATTCTTCTTCATGCTCTCGATGACAGCCGCCGAACGCATGCCCTTGCCTATCATGCCCTTGAGACCTATCTCCATGAGGCGCGGGGCGTAGGCGTCCATTCGGCCGCTGGTAGTGGGGCCGGCCGAGCCTATGGCCTGGCCGGGCTTCGCGGGGCAGGGGCCGACATAATATATGACCGCGCCCTTGAGATCCACGGGCAGGGGCTCGCCCTTATCGAGCATGCGGCAGAGGTAGAGGTGCGCCTCGTCGCGCCCGGTGTACATTATGCCGTTCAGCAGCACGCGGTCGCCCGCCTGCAAATCCCTGACCCTCTCGTCGTCCAGCGGCAGGCTTACTATCTTTTCACTCATCTGTCTGTCCTCTCATTTTCAAAGAACGACCGTCTTGTGGCGGGCGGCGTGGCACTGGACGTTAACGGCGACGGGCAGAGTCGCGAGATGCACCGGATGGGTGAGCATATGCACGGCGAGCGCGGTTCTGGTGCCGCCGAAGCCCTGCGCGCCTATACCCAGCTTGTTTATCTCCTCGAGTATCTCTTTCTCCATGCGCGCCACCTCGGGGTCGGCGCTGGGCTCGCCCACCTT
>JAUNBN010000208.1 GCA_030527085.1 Oscillospiraceae bacterium | reverse complement strand
CATGGCGGAGGCAAGCTCAAGGCCCTGAGCGGGGTCGGCGAAGGGGGTGGCGGAAGCGGGGTAGCCGATGTAGACCTGAACATCGTACTCGTTGCAGACCTGGCAGAAGCTGCCGATGAAGTCGTTCATGTAGGAGGTGTCCATACCGACGACGACGCCAACCTTAGCGTCCTCGTTGATTCCCTCCATATCGCTCGTGGTGATGAGCGCGGAAACCAGACCGGCGAGATAGCCTATCTCGGAGGTCTTGTAGGTCACGCCGTAGACATTGTCGCAGTCCTCGGCGGCGTTGTAGTCGTAGTTGAAGAAGAGCTGCTCGGGGTATTTCTGGGCCGCCTCATAAAGGAAGGGCTCAACCTCGCTGCTGCCGCTGGCGATGAGGTCATACTTAACGTCGCCGTCGCAGGCGTCGTCAAAATAGCTCTCCCAGCGGGTCTGGTCGGTGCCCATCTCTATAAGAGTGGTCTCGACATTGTCGCGGGCCTCGAGCTCCTGACGTCCGGCCTCCATCGAATCGAAGAAGGACGCGTCGCCGATGTAGGGGAGCATAAGGGCTATTTTGTAAATCTTTTCACCCTCGCCCTCGGCCTCGCCCTCAGCGGGCTCCTCGGCAGTCTGTCCGCCGCAGGCAACGAGCATGAGAACCATTGCCAGCATTAGGATAACAGCTAAAAACTTTTTCATTTCTTTCCTCCAATTAGTTTTATGTTCAGCCGCGCTAGCGGCAAAAACAACACGACAACTTGCCGCAGGGAGCGCCCCGATTGCGGACTTTCTTTCGCTGTGTTTCCCCACCGAAGCCGTGGAAACGCTATATCGCACCCGCTTTGGATTCACTCCCCTTGCCGTCCTCATAATAATATAATATAATGCGATTATTAAAGGACATTTGTCCTTCTTGTCATCTTTTGTGTTATTTGGGGAAAAAGCATGAAAAAAGAACTGCTGTCGCTGTGGAAAAAGCACGCTATCGACGAGCGCCGCGGGGTGATAGAGCTTTTGCCCGAGGCGCTGCTGGCGCAGGCGAGCGAAATAGTGTTCGGCGAGGGCGCGGAGATAGTGAGTGCCGGGGCCTTTCCCGAATACATCTACTTCGTGCTCTCCGGCACGGTTGAGGGCGTTAAATACTTTGAAAACGGAGAGCGCTACCAGTTCTTCTCGCTGGACACGCGCAACGGCGGCATAGGGCTCATGGAGCTCTTCGCGCGGCAGAGCGCCTTTGTTGCCAGCGTAGTGGCTACAAGCGAAGTAAGAGCGCTGGCGCTGCCCTCCGCGGTTTACTACGAATACGCGCTCAAGAGCCCCGAGCTGCTGAAGCTCAACCTCTACTATGTCGCGCGCGACCTCTACAAGAGCTCCGCGCGCGACGGTATGCTCTTCTTCAAGGACGGCATGGAGCGCGTGAAGTACTTTCTGGCCGACTACTACTCATCGGCGGGCGGCAAAAAGGAGCTCGCCGTAGAGGCCGATTACGAGAAGATAGCCGTAACGCTGGGCTTGAGCGTCCGCACAGTGGGGCGCAGCATAAGAAGGCTGCGCGAAGAGGGGCTGGTGGGCAAGCGCGGCCGCAGGCTGACCATTAGCGCGGAGCAGTACAAAAAGCTAAAGGACGCAATTGAAAGGTAGACAAATGAAGCTAGACTACACGCGGCGCACCGGCCGCCTTGAAAACCCCGCACGCTTTGCGGCGCTTGAGAGCTTTTTGGAGGAGAGCGGGCTTTCAAATCCCGCGCTCGAGGGATTCCCAAAAGGGAGCGCCTATCTCTACCGTGCGGCAGGGCTGCACGGCAGCTGCAGCTACTGGCGGCTCAACAGCTGCTTTTATCTCTTTTGCCCGCGTTTTGAAAACGAAGCCGAGGCTCAAAGCTATCTCGAAAAAACCGGCCTCGCCGAAATAGCAAACGAGTCTGTGGGCACGGTGCTCCTGCTCTCGCCGAGGGGCAAGAGCTGGAGCGCGGACGACCTGGATTCTCTGTGCCGCCTGCAGCGCGCCGCACTGGAGAACCTCGGCGATATCTGCGGCTCCTATTGCTATAATTACTATATAGGAATAGACACGGGCGCGAGCTTCCTGCACGACTTCGTCTCGCACTTCCCCGAATGCTCCGCGAGGGCGGCGGGCGCGCTGGCCCTCGGCGGCGTTCAGACTCGGCGCGGCGGCGGGGAATTTTACGAGAGAGTGACGCCCATGCCCGTCTGGCTCGAGGGGGTATCTGAGGAGACGCTGAGGGAATACCTGCGCCTCGCCGGGCTGCAAAACGCCGAACCCGAAACAGAAAACGGGCTAAGAATATACAAAAGCGCCGCGGAGCCGCTGATGTCCGTAGTTTTAAACAAAAACGGCGGCGGGGATTTAAAAGCCCTTATCCGCCGCGCTTACGATAACTTTTTAAAGAAAAGAATGCGCCTGCCTCTGGAGCCCGGACGCAGCAGCCTGCTGGACTCGCCCTACTGCTCGCTCTGGGAGAGACACACGCCCGAGGAGCTGGGGCTTGAAGTCATTTCGCACGAAGACGGCGAGCCGATACCCGGCACGGAAATATACAGATGGTATGAGTATCTGCCTGAAAATACTAGCGGTAAAATGATACCCTTGCTTCTGGCCCTGCACGGCCACTGCGACGACCCGCGCGCCTTTGTTGAGCAGTGCGGCTTTCTGGAGCTGGCGGGCCGCGAGCGCCTCGCCCTGATCGCGCCCGAGCACCAGTATATAGAGGAGGCGACTATGGACGACGCCGACTCTACCCTGGGGAAGCCCGCCATGCTGGCGCGGGCGGCGGAATACATGCTTCAAAAATACCCCTTTTTGGAC
>JAUNBN010000207.1 GCA_030527085.1 Oscillospiraceae bacterium | reverse complement strand
AGAACGCAAATTCGTCCGAAATTCGTCCAAAGCTTGAGGCGAGAGCGGACAGGAAGCCAATGGGATTAAGACGCAATGCGGCGCTCCCCGAGTGCGAGTGGTCCAAAAGCGGGTATTTAAAGCTGCATTACCACCGCCGGAGGCGGGGGTAATGCAGTAAAAGCGCGCGATAGGGGCGCTCCCACTGGCGCGCCGCCCTTGTAAAACGGCGGCGTTTATTTTATAATTTCCAGCACTTTAAAAAGAAGAGGCGTTCATATGCGAAATCCCGAAACCGCACCCGAAAGCCGCGAGGCGGAGCTTCTGGCGGCCGAGTTCTCCCGTCCGCTGGCTCATATTAAAAATGTCATAGCTCTTATAGACGAGGGCAACACCATACCCTTTATAGCCCGCTACCGCAAGGAGCAGCACGGCTCGATGGACGACCAGCTCCTGCGCGAGCTCTCCGAGAGGCTGGCTTATCTCAGAAACCTCAGCGCGCGGCGCGGGGAGATAAGATCTTCTGTTGAGCAACAGGGCAAGCTGACCGAGGAGCTCAGCGCGGCCATCGAGGCCGCGGCCACGCTCGCCGAACTGGAGGATATCTACAGGCCCTACAGACCCAAGCGCCGCACCCGCGCTTCAATAGCGCGCGAGAAGGGTCTGGAGGAGCTGGCGGCGCTGCTGCTTGAGCAAAACGAGAGCACCGACCCAGAAGCGGAAGCGCGGCGCTTTCTCGATTCCGAAAAGGGACTCGAGAGCACCGAAGAGGCACTGGCGGGCGCGCGCGACATAATAGCGGAGGACGTTTCCGACGAGGCGGCGCTGCGAAAGAGACTGAGGGCGCTTGTCAACAAGCGCGGGCAATTGCGCAGCGAGGCCGCCAGGGACGAAAAGAGCGTCTACGAGAACTACTACGACTTCACCGAGCCCGTAAGCCGCCTTCAGAGCCACCGCGTACTGGCGCTCAACCGCGGCGAGCGCGAGGGCTTTTTAAAGGTCTCCCTCGAGCTTCCAGACGAGGAGGCGCTGAAGCTCATTCTCGACAGCGTAATCAAGAACGGCTCGCGCGCGGCTTTGCAGGTAAGAGAGGCCTGCGAGGACAGCTACTCCCGCCTCATCTTCTCCTCGCTTGAGCGCGAGCTGCGCTCGAGCCTTACCGAGAGCGCCAACGAGCAGGCCATAAAGACCTTCGCGCTGAATTTAAAGCCCCTGCTCATGCAGCCGCCGGTAAAGGGCCGAGTGACGATGGGGCTCGACCCGGGCTACAGAACGGGCTGCAAGGTAGCCGTGGTGGACGCTACGGGGCGCGTTCTGGACACAGGGGTGATTTACCCGACAAAGCCGCACTCAAAAACTGAAGAAGCCAAGACGAAGCTGCTCGCGCTCATAAAAAAGCACGGCGTTGAGGTGATATCAATAGGCAACGGAACGGCTTCGCGCGAGACAGAGGCCTTTGTCGCCGGGCTGATAAAGGGCAGCGAGGTGAAGTATATGATAGTGAGCGAGGCGGGGGCTTCGGTTTATTCCGCCAGCAAACTCGCGGCGGCGGAGTTCCCCGACTATGACGTTTCGCTGCGCAGCGCCGTTTCGATAGCGCGCAGGCTTCAGGACCCGCTGGCGGAGCTGGTCAAAATAGACCCAAAGAGCATAGGCGTGGGTCAGTATCAGCACGATATGCCCCAGCAGCGCCTCTCTGAAGCGCTGGACGGCGTGGTGGAGAGCTGCGTCAACAGCGTGGGCGCAGACCTCAACACCGCCTCGGCGGCGCTGCTCGCCAGAATAGCGGGAATAGGCCCCGCCGTGGCGGGGAATATAGTTGCCCGGCGCGAGGAAAACGGAGCCTTTAAGAGCCGAAAGGAGCTTCTGAAGGTGCCGAAGCTGGGCGCGAAGGCCTTTGAGCAGTGCGCGGGCTTTGTCCGCGTGCCCGAGAGCGCCAACCCGCTGGACAACACCGGAGTTCACCCCGAGAGCTACAAGGCGGCCGAAAAGCTGCTCGAGCTGAGCGGCTATTCCCTTAAGGACGCGAAGGCGGGCCTCGATTTGGAGGAGCGCGCCGCCGAGCTGAGCCTTAAAAAGCTTGCGGAGGGCTGCGGCGTGGGCGAGCCCACTCTGAAAGACATAATAAGCGAGCTTAAGAAGCCTGGGCGCGACCCGCGCGAGGAGCTGCCGCCCCCGCTGCTGAGAAGCGACGTTCTCGACATAGACGACCTCGCCCCGGGAATGGAGCTTGCGGGCACCGTGCGTAACGTAGTTGACTTCGGGGCCTTTGTAGATATAGGCGTACACGAGGACGGCCTCGTCCACATCTCGCGCATGAGCTCGCGCTACATAAAGCACCCATCGGAGATAGTGAGAACGGGAGACGTGGTAAAGGTCTGGGTACTGGAAATAGAAAAGGAGAGGGGAAGAATATCCCTCACCATGCTGGAGCCTTCGGGCGAGCGCGGTAAAAAACAGCCGGACGCCCCTAAACGTGAGAAGCGGGAGGGCTAGGGCTTTTTGCAAACAAGCGCGCCGGGACACCTTCCGCCGCGCCAAAGTAGCCTATAAGCGTGTAATATGCTGTCTTTCCCCCGCCTGCGGCGGGGGAAAGACAGCGAAAAATCCACGCGGCGGGACGCTCCCACCCTGCCGGGAGTGGTTCAAAAGCGGGTATTTGAAGCCCCGCTTTTGGCGTAATGTCATTGAGCTAGGGTATTCCTCCCCGCCGAAGGCGGGGAGGAATACCCTAGAAAGTACACGCAGCCGAGTTGGGGAATACAACGAAAAGCGCGCAATCTGGGCCCACCCCGCCGCGCGGGAGTGGCTCAAGGGCGTGTAATACGCTGTC
>JAUNBN010000206.1 GCA_030527085.1 Oscillospiraceae bacterium | reverse complement strand
AGATGGGCGTTCGCATAGCGGGCGGCTGCTGCGGCACCACGCCCGCGCACATAGAAAGCCTTGTTAAAAACACCTCTTGCCTGACTCCCTCGCCCTTATTTGAAAAGCAGCGCAGCCTTGTTAGCTCCTACGCCCGCGCCGTGGAACTCGGGCCCTCGCCCGCGCTAATCGGTGAGCGCATAAACCCAACGGGGAAGCCGCGGCTGAAAGCGGCGCTGAGGGCCGGGGATATGGGCTATATTCTGAACCTGGGCCTCTCGCAGCAGGAGGCGGGCGCTCATATTCTCGACGTGAACGCGGGGCTGCCCGAAATAGACGAGGCGGCGCTTCTGCCGCGCGTCTGCGGCGAGCTGCAGGCGATAATAGATTTGCCGCTGCAGCTCGACACCTCGAACCCCGCCGCGATGGAGAACGCGCTGCGCCGCTACAACGGCAAGGCCATGATAAACTCCGTAAGCGGCAAGAAAGAGAGCATGGAGAGCATCTTTCCGCTGCTCAAGAAATACGGCGGCCTCGCGGTCTTCCTCACTATGGACGAAAACGGCATACCCGACTCAGCCGAGGGACGCTTCAAAATCGCCGAAAAAATAGTATCCGCAGCCGCGGAATACGGCATAAATAAGAAGAACCTCATTTTCGACACTCTCGCGATGGCCGTAAGCGCTAATTCAGGCGCGGCGCTCGCCGCGCTTCGCGCCCTGGAAAGGATAAGAAGCGAGCTTGGCTGTCAGACCGTTCTCGGCGTGTCGAACATCTCCTTCGGCCTGCCGGGGCGCGAGGCGCTGAACGCCGCCTTTTTCGCTCTGGCGCTGGAAAGGGGGCTTTCCGCCGCCATAATGAACCCGGACTCGGCCGAGATGATGCGCGTCTACTATTCCTTTAAGGTTCTGCACGGGCTTGACAATAACTGCGCGGCCTATATAGCCAATATCGAAAAATACGCTGCGCCCGCCGAAAAAGCTTTCGTCGCTGAAGCGAAGGGCCCCGACGAAAGCGGGAAAAACACTCAATCGCGCACGCCTTCGGAGCTCTCCCCCCTCAAGCGCGCGGTGGTAAAGGGGCTCAAGGAGCAGGCCGCGGCTCTCGCGGCGGAGCTTTTGGAGAGCGAGGAGCCTCTTGAGGTGGTAAACCGCGAGATAATCCCCGCCCTCGACATCGTGGGCGTGGGATTTGAAGAAAAGACGCTCTACCTGCCCCAGCTCTTGATGAGCGCCGAGGCCGCGCAAAGCGCCTTTGAGCAGGCCAAAAACAAGGTGAGGCAGAGCGGCAGAGCGGCGGTTTCAAAGGGGAAATTCGTAATAGCCACCGTTCGCGGGGACATTCACGATATCGGCAAAAACATCGTCAAGCTTATTCTGGAGAACTACGGCTTCGATGTTGCCGACCTCGGCAGGGACGTTCCGCCCGAAGCCGTAGTTGAGGCTGTAAAGCGGCTGCGCGCGCCGCTGGCGGGCCTGAGCGCGCTGATGACCACCACCGTTCCGGCCATGGATGAGACGATAAGGCTGCTGCGCGCCGAGGCCCCTTGGGTAAAGATAGCCGTCGGCGGGGCCGTGCTCAACGAGGAATACGCCGCCGTCATAGGCGCGGACTTCTACGGCAAAGATGCGATGGCTACCGTCAGGTACGCGCTTAAGGTAGTAGATGAGCTGCGGGAAGCCGAGCCTCAAGCAGATTGAAGCCGAACCCGTTTTTGCCACGCTGCCGCTTACTGTAAATCGGTATTTTTTATTCTATCTTTCGGAGCGCTCAAAAAATGAAAGCTATAATTATGAAGCACCTTCTGTCCGTCCTTCTCTGCGCCGCCCTGACAGTATTCGCGGCCTTCGCCCTCTCAGGCTGCAGTGGGGCGCAAACTCTTACTGAGACCACGCAGGGCGGCTCGGAAGCCTCAGTTTCCGACGCCTCCGGCGAGGATTCAGTCAGTTTTACCTTTATCGTCACCGGCGAAGACGGCGGACAAACCGTTTTCGATATCCAAACCGATAAGGACACCGTGGGCGAGGCGCTGCTCGAGCGTGGGCTTATATCGGGCGAGGAGGGACCCTACGGGCTCTATGTGACCGAAGTTAACGGCCTTACAGCCGATTACGAGAAGGACGGCTTCTACTGGGCCTTCTACATAGACGGCGAGTACGCGTCGGCCGGCGTTGACGCAACTGAAGCCGCCGAGGGCGCCGTTTACGAATTCAGAATGGAAGCGGCATGAGGCTCACGGCTCGGGAAATCGCGGTCTTCGCCCTGCTCGGCGCGCTGATGTACTCGTCGAAGCTCCTTATGGAAGCGCTGCCGAACGTCCACCTGCTGGGCGTGTTTACAGTCGCGCTCACCGCCGTCTACCGAAAGAAGGCGCTCTACCCCATCTACGCCTTCGTGCTGCTCGCCGGGCTTTTTTCGGGCTTTGCGACCTGGTGGATTCCCTATCTCTATATCTGGACTTTACTCTGGGGCGCGGTGATGCTGCTGCCGCGGGAAATGCCTGCGAGGGCGCGCTCTCTTATATATATGGCAGTCTGCGCCGCGCACGGTTTTCTGTACGGCGCCCTCTACGCGCCGGCGCAGGCGCTGCTCTTCGGTCTGAGCTTTAAGGCCATGCTCGCCTGGATAGCGGCGGGCCTGCCCTGGGATATCGCTCACGGAGCGAGCAATTTTGTCTGCGGCATTCTCATAGTGCCGCTTATAAACGCGTTGCGCAGGGCGGACGGCTCCACGGGCCGCAGTCCGAACGGGGGTATAAGAAAAGGGTGCGGCAACAACCGCGCCCTTTAAAGCTGTAATTTATCAGCCGCCCAAATAGGCCTTCTGCATGGCCTTGTTGCCCAGCAGCGCCTCGGAG
>JAUNBN010000205.1 GCA_030527085.1 Oscillospiraceae bacterium | reverse complement strand
GAAAACTCATGCTCACGAGCTACGACGAGCTGCCGCCTCCGATGCGAAACGAGGCTGTCAGAAAATACTGCGAGCTGCTCTCAAAAAAGCGCGCATCGCTCTTTATAAAGCGCGCCTTCGACCTTCTAATGAGCGCGCTCATGCTCATAGTGCTCTTTCCGCTGATGCTGGGTATAGCCCTTTATGTAAAGTGCGACAGCCGGGGCCCCGTTTTTTTCAAACAGCTTCGCGTGACGAAAGATATGCGCGACTTTTCAATCTACAAGTTCCGCTCCATGGTTGCGGACGCGCCCTTGCTGGGCGGCGCTCTCACGCTTGAGGGTGACTCGAGAATAACAAAATCGGGAGCCTTTTTAAGAAAAACGCGTTTGGACGAGCTGCCCCAGCTTATAAACATTTTAAAGGGTGAAATGAGCTTTGTTGGCACGCGCCCCGAGGTAAGGGAATATGTGGAGCACTACAGCGAGGAAATGCTTGCGACGCTGCTGCTGCCCGCAGGCGTTACCTCAAGAGCCAGCATAGAGTTCATAGAGGAGGCCGAACTTTTAAAGAACTCCCAAAACGCGAGCGAGGTCTATGTGAGCGAGATACTTCCAAGAAAAATGCGGTATAATCTTGACTATCTCGAGAACTTCAGTCTTAAAGAGGATATCATGATAATGCTCGCCACCGTCGGTGCGGTGAGCAGTCGAGGCGCTTAAAAACGGAGGAATGATGGGGAAATTCAGTTTTATAGAAACGGGAATAGAGGGAATGCTCCTTATCGAGCCCACCGTCTTCGGCGACGAGCGCGGCTACTTTATGGAGACCTATAACGAGGGCGAGTTCGATGCGGCGGGCTTTAAAATGCGCTTTGTGCAGGACAACGAATCCCGCTCGCGGCACGGCGTGCTGCGCGGGCTGCATATGCAGGTCAGGAATCCGCAGGGCAAGCTCGTTCGCGTAATAGAGGGCGAGGTCTTCGACGTCGGCGTGGATATGCGTGCGGGAAGCCCTACTCTCGGGAAATGGTACGGGGCTCTGCTCTCGCGGGAAAACAAGCGCCAGCTCTTTATCCCGGAAGGCTTTGCCCACGGCTTTGCGGTGCTCTCGGACTACGCCGCTTTCGTCTATAAGTGCACGCGGCTCTACGACCCCGCCGACGAGCTGGGGGTAAGCTACGACGACCCCGATATAGGCATAGAGTGGCCAGATATGGGCCTTGAGCCGCTGCTTTCCGAAAAGGACAAGACTCAGCCCTCCTATAAAGAAGTTAAAAAAATACTCGGCTTGGAGTGAGTGAAAATGCTGGTAGAGAACATAGACAAAAAGGTGGGCCCCGAATTTGACGGAAAGGTGCTGCTGATAACCGGAGGAACCGGCTCCTTCGGCAACGCCGTGCTGCGCCGCTTTTTGAATTCAGGATTGAAGGAGATACGCATCTTCTCGCGCGACGAAAAAAAGCAGGACGACATGCGCCAGAGGCTGCAAAACGACAAGGTCAAGTTTTATATCGGCGACGTGCGCGACTACCACTCCATCGATGAAGCCATGCGCGGGGTGGACTATGTGTTCCATGCCGCCGCCTTAAAGCAGGTTCCGAGCTGCGAGTTCTATCCGGGCGAGGCCGTGCGCACCAATATAAACGGCACCGAAAACGCCGTGCGCGCCGCCCATCACCGAAAGGTCAAGCGCTTCGTGCTGCTCTCTACCGATAAGGCCGTCTACCCGATAAACACCATGGGCATGACGAAGGCCGTGGCCGAAAAGGTGGTGCGCGCCTACGCGCGCGGCGTGCCCGAGAGCGAGACTATCTACAACATAACTCGCTACGGTAATGTTATGGCCTCGCGCGGCTCCGTTATCCCTCTCTTTGTTGAGCAGATAAAGGCGGGGCGCGACATAACCGTTACCGACCCCGAAATGACGCGCTTTTTGATGTCGCTCGACGAAGCCGTAGACCTCGTGCTCTACGCCTTTTTGAACGGCGGCCAGGGCGACACCTTCATTCCCCGCGCCACGGCTTCGACCATACGCGAGCTCGCTGAGGCGATAATTGAGCTCTTCGACCCTGAGCGGCGCTCCAAGGTGCATGTAATAGGTACCCGTCACGGAGAGAAGAAGCACGAGACCCTTATAAACCGCGAGGAGCTTGTTCGCTCCGAGCGCATAGACAACTTCTACCGCATCTTTAACGACACGCGCGATTTAAACTACGCGAAATACACCGAGAGCGGCTCGCAGGACGTGAGTGAGATAGTGGATTACACCTCCAATCAGGAGCTGCTCGATATAGAGGGCATCAAGCAGCTGCTTTTGACCCTGCCCTATATCCAGGCCCAGCTAAAAACGGCTCGAGACGCTGACGAGGGTCTCGTCTAGGAGGAAAGGAGGCGTCATGCCTAAAAAGATACTGATAACCGGCGCCGGCGGCTTTGTGGGCAGAAACCTTGTCTGCGAGCTTCAGCGATTTCCGGAGAAATATGAGCTGCTTTTGGCGGAGGTGGATACGCCCGAAACAACCCTGCGGGAGCATCTCTCCCGCTGCGACTTTGTAGTGCATCTCGCGGGGGTCAACAGGCCCAAGACCGAGGATGAGTTCGGTTCGGGCAACGCCGGGCTGACCAGCTGGCTCGCAGGCGAGCTGGCTGAGAGCGGAAACGCCGCGCCCGTAGCCATGACCTCATCCATTCAGGCCGCGCTCGACAATCCCTACGGCAAAAGCAAGCTTGCCGCCGAGGAGGCGCTCTTCGCCTACGGCGCTTCTCAGGGCGTGCCCGTCTTTATCTGGCGGCTGCCCAATGTGTTCGGAAAGTGGTGCCGCCCGAACTACAACAGCGCCGTAGCCACCTTCTGCCACAACA
>JAUNBN010000204.1 GCA_030527085.1 Oscillospiraceae bacterium | reverse complement strand
AACCGTGTCCTTCTTTTATCCCTTTTTCAATTTGCGCATATTATTGTACCTTACCAAGCTTCCGGCGGGGCTTTGTCTTTACTCTCGGGAGTGTCTCTTTTGCACGCGTTTTGCTGTATTCTCCCCGCCTCTCACGCTTACTGAGAGCGGCAGGGGTCTTGACAGGCGCAAGTAAAACTACTCCTGAACGGCCTCGAAGCCCAGGTCGTCCAGGGCCTCTACGGCGGCGGCAACGCAGTGTTCGCAGCCGTTGACGGTCACAGTCTTATCCTCGAGGGAGACCGAAAAATCGAGCTCCGCCGCGGAAAGCGCCTTGTTTATGCGCTCCACGCACTTCTCGCAGTGCATCCCCTCTACCTTTAAAACAGCCATTTTTGACTTCCTCCTATTTCATCAATTTTTGAATTGTAAGAACCAGCTCGTCTATAACGCTCTCGTCTCCCGAGCGCACGCCCTCGGCGACACAGGTTTTTATGTGCGTTCCCAGTATCTCCTTGGCGAAGGCGGAGAGCGCCGCCTGCGCCGCGCTCACCTGAGTGAGCATATCCGTGCAGTAGGCGTCGTTTTCAACCATGCTCTTGATGCCCCGCACCTGCCCCTCTATCCGCGAGAGTCGGTTCACCAGCGCCCTGCGCTCCTCCTCGGCGCGGTGCTTTTTTTTGCAGCTTTCACAGTCAGTCGGCATCAAAGCTTCGCTCCTTTCAGCCTCAGGGCATTGCTTACTACGCAGACCGAGCTTAAGGACATTGCCAGCCCGCCTATCATCGGGCTCAAGAGCGGTCCGCCGAAGGCGTACAGCACTCCCGCGGCTATCGGTATGCCTATGGTGTTGTAGCAAAATGCCCAAAATAGATTTTGCTTTATTGTGCGCATCGTCGCCCTCGAGAGCCTTATGGCCTTTGCGGCGTCGAGCAGGTCGTCGCGCATCAGAATTATATCCGCACTTTCGAGAGCTACGTCGCTGCCGCTGCCCACCGCGCAGCCGACGTCGGCCTCAGCCAGCGCTACGGCGTCGTTCACCCCGTCGCCGACCATTATGACCCTGTGCCCGCCCTCTTTCAGAGAGCGCAGCACCTCGGCCTTCTCCTCGGGCAGCACCTCGGCCTTGACTTCGTCCGCCCCTACCTCGCTCGCTATAAACTGCGCGGCGGCGCGGTTGTCTCCCGTTAAAATAACGGTCTTGAGCCCGAGTTGCTTAAACTCCTCTATCGCCTGCCTGCTTCCGGGCTTAAGGGTGTCGGCAATTGCTATTATACCCAGCGCTTTCTTATCCCTCAAGACCCAGACGACCGTCCTGCCCTGCTCCTCTAGCCGCGCGGCCTCGGCCGCGAGCGTCTCATCGAACGAACCCTCCTCCTCTGCCAGCCGGCGGCTGCCGATTTTGAGCGAGGAGCCGTTTTCAAGCAGGGCGCTCACGCCGCGTCCCGCGAGGTTTTGAAAACTCTCAATACGCTCTTTGCTCGCAAGGCCCCGCTCCTCGGCGGCGGCTACTACGGCCTTGGAGAGCGGGTGCGAGGAGGGGGCCTCCGCCAGCGCCGCGAGGGCCAGCAGTTTGTTTTCATCCACTCCCTCAGCCGTAAAAATATCCGTTATGGCGGGCTTGCCCTGAGTTACGGTTCCGGTCTTGTCGAGCACAACAGTGTCCGCCGAGCCCGTTGTCTCGAGCGTCTCGCCGCTGCGAATCAAAATGCCGTGCTGCGAGCCCAGTCCAGTGCCGACTACTATGGCCGTCGGCGTGGCCAGACCCAGTGCGCAGGGGCAGGCTATGACCAGCACCGCCACAAATACCTGAAGCGCGAAGCTTATGTCCTTGCCCGCTATGAGCCAGACTGCGGCGGCCAGCACGGCTATGGTCATTACGATGGGGACGAAGACGGCGGCCACCTTATCGGCCGTCTTGGCTATCGGGGCCTTTTTGCCCTGAGCGTCCTCAACGAACTTTACTATCCTCGCGAGGGTCGTGTCCTCCCCTACGCGGCTCACCCTGATTGTCAGCGCGCCGTCGAGGTTGATGCTGCCGCCCGTTACCTCGCTGCCCTCGCTCTTATCCACAGGCATACTCTCGCCTGTGAGCATGGCCTCGTCCACGCCGCCCGCGCCGCTCACCACCACGCCGTCAAGCGGGATTCGCTCGCCCGGCTTTACGAGCAGCAGCTCGCCCACGCTCACGCGCGAGGTCTCGACCCTTATTGTCTTGTCGCCGCGTATCACCGTGGCCTCGTCGGGCGCGAGGCTCATCAGCGCGGAGATAGCGCCCGTCGTCTTTGTCGTGCTGCGGCGCTCGAGGTACTTGCCGAGCATAACGAGCGTTATTACAACGGCGGCGGACTCAAAATAAAGAGAGTGCGCCGCGTGGGCGTTGTCAGAAATAGCGTAGGTCATCGCGACGCTGTATAAGAAAGATGCGGAACAGCCCAGCGCCACCAAAGTGTCCATGGTGGGCGCGCCGTGCAGCAGCGCCCTTGTGCCGTCGGTAAAGAAGCGTCGGCCGAAATAGAGCGCGGGCAGGGTGAGCAGAAGCTGCGTGAGCGCGAAGTTTACGGGGTGAGCAGCAGCGCTTATAATATCAGGCAGCGGCAGCGGGGGATTCAGCATCTGCCCCATTGAGACATAGAGCAGCAAAAGCGTGCTCACAGCCGCGCCGATTATGTTATTCCTTGCGGCAAGCTCCGCCCCGGCAGCTTCGTCCAGCGCGGCGTTCTTTTGCTCGGCGGCGCTCTTTTCCCCGCTCTCGGGCAGCTTGGCGTGAAAGCCCGCCTTCTCGACCTTGTGCATTATATCCTCTAGGCTCACCTTCTCCTCGTCGAATTCGCAGGTAAGCTTCTTTGTCGCAAGGTTGACCTCGCTCGAGGCTACGCCC
>JAUNBN010000203.1 GCA_030527085.1 Oscillospiraceae bacterium | reverse complement strand
GCAAAGTCGTTCCAGCCGCCGCCACGGTAGAGCCGCAGCGTGCCGCTTTCCGCACCAGTAGGATCGGTTTGCTCATCTGTAGAATAAGCGCCATAGAAATCCCATACCCATTCCGACACATTGCCGTGCATATTGTAAAGACCGTAACCGTTCGGGGAAAAACTATCCACCGCAACCGTCGTCTGCCGGTATTGTCCCGGCCGGGTATTTAGATTCCCTTGTGAAAAGTAATTGTCCTCTATTTCGTAAGGGTAGTGCCCGTAATAGTTTACTTCATCGGCCGAGGGGGAGTTTTCTGTGTTAAACGGCGTCGTTGTTCCTGCGCGGCAGGCGTACTCCCATTCCGCTTCCGTAGGCAGACGGTAGCCGTTTGCGCTTCTATCCCAAATGACGGCGCTCCCGTCCATCGTATAGACCGGCGTGAGATTTTCCGCCTCGCTTCGGGCGTTGCAGTATGCAATCGCATCAAGCCAGGTCACATTCTCGACCGGGAGATTTTCGCCGCTGAAGGTGCTGAGGTTGCTGCCGATAACAGCTTCGTAATCCGCCTGTGTAAGCTCATATGCGCTTATGTAAAAACTGCTTACAGTAACGGTATGCTGCGTTTCATCTTCGCTGCGCCAAGCCTCATTATTCGGGCTGCCCATTTCAAAGGTTCCGCCATTGATGAAAACGAAGTCATCCGGCACTTGGGCAACGGGTTCCGGCTCCGGCTCGGTGCTTTCATCGATGCTCCCAGGCTGTGTGCTAAGAGATTCTCCCTGCTGTGACGTTTGATCGGCCTCCAGCGGAGCATTGGCGCAGGCAGCCAAAGAGAGAAGCATGAAGATTGCTATGATAAACAATAGTAGCCTTTTCATATAACCGCTCCTTTAGTCTGCCGAAATTCCGATATCCGAAAGCCAGCTTGCCACGCGGTCGGCGGGTGAGGCGGAAGCGGAGCTGCTCAGAGAAAGACCATCGAGGAAGGTTGCGTCAGGCTCCAGCTCCTGCATTGCCGCGCGGGTGTTTGAAAATCCGCTGCCGCCGCTTGATACAAAGGGCGCAATGGTTTTACCGGAAAGGTCATAGGTGTCAAAGAAGGTGTAAAGGATCATCGGCATATCGCCCCACCAGTTCGGGAAGCCGACAAAAATCGTGTCATAGTCCTCAATATTCTCAATGCTGCCCGTGATTTCAGGGCGGGCGTTATCGCGCTGCTCCGCCTGCGCCTCGTCGAGAACCGTGTTATAGTCGGTAGAATACGGCGTTGCCGGAACAAGCTCAAAGATGTCCGCACCGGTCTGCGTCTGAATTTCTCCCGCAATCGTTTCAGTGTTGCCAGACCAGGAGAAGTAGACGACAAGCATATTGCTGCTGGATTCATCGGGTTCAGTGGCGCCTTCCGGCTCAGTTGTCTCCTCCGGCTCGGTCGTGCTGTCCGGCGTCTGCGGCGGGGATTCGGAGCTGATATCGTTTGTGTTATCTGATTCGCCGGGTGTCGGGGAAGTTGTGCCGCAGGCCACAAGGGCGAACATAAGCGTCAAGGCAAGCAGCAGAGCAATGGTTGTTTTGAAGTATCTCATGGTTGTCCTCCTGATTTTTAACTTATCGAAAATTATAGCTATTTCAGCTTGTCGTATTCGCAGTCAGAGACAGGCTCCAACCACTCATTTCCGGTTTCTTCACCGCCGATCTCCACGGCCAGATGGGAAAACCAGCTATCGGGAGCCGCGCCATGCCAATGCTTTACACCGGCCGGAATGTTGACGACCGTTCCGGGAAGCATTTCTTGCGCCTCCTTGCCCCATTCCTGATAGTAGCCCCGCCCGCCGACGCAGATGAGCATCTGACCGCCGCCGCTTTTGGCGGTGTGAACGTGCCAGTTGTTGCGGCATCCCGGCTCGAAGGTCACGTTGAACATCGGAATCTGCGCTGTTGACACCGGCGCAAGATAGCTCTGCCCAATAAAGTATTTTGCAAAGGCGTCGTTGGGCTCGCCTATGGGGAAAAATATCTCGCTTTGATATTTGTCTTTCTCGGTGAGTGCATCTGTCGTTTCATTCCAGACCTCCGTTGCCATACGGAATACCGCCCAGCCCTTCGGCCAGCCGACATACATGGTAGCGTGGGTAATGATCGCCGCCGCTTCCTCTTTTGTAACGCCATGTTTTTTTGCGTTTTCCAGATGATATTTCAAAGAGGAATCGGTAATTCCCGACGCCATCAGCGAAACGACCGTGACAATGCATTTTGTTTTGACGTCAATAGCGTCCTCGTTCCATACCTCCCCGAACAGGATATCGTCGTTCAAGTGGGCGAACATGGGCGCAAATTCGCCGAGCTGCGCTCTGCCTGCCGTCTGTACGATTTTTTCTTTCATGTCTTTTGCTCCTTTACTTATTCAAATTGCGGAGTTCACAAAGGCTTGCAGCTCATCCGCTTTCATCCGCCTGTTCAGCATTCTGCCCTCGACGATCGTTGCGCTTTCAGAAACAGAGGCTTTCAAATCCTTCAGCGAGTTTTCAAAGCCGCTGCCGCCGGAGGTGGCGAACAACACGATTTTCTTGCCCGAAAAATCATAGCTCTCCAAAAAGCTGTTGATGATGGTCGGGGCGGTGTACCACCAAATGGGAAAGCCGAGGAAAATCACATCGTGCGAGGCGATATCCGCCGCCTTGTCCGCCAAGGCCGGGCGGCTGCTCTTGTCCTGCATTTCCAGCGTGCTGCGGGACTTTTTGTTCATCCAGTTCAAATCTTCCTTGCTGTACGGCTGTGCGGGTTTTATTTCATAAATATCCGCTCCCGTCGCCTGTGCCAGTTTTTCCGCAACGGCTTTGGTTACGCCGCTTGCGCTGAAATATGCCACTAAATTTTTGCTCATCATCTTATATTCCTCCCTGTAATCGT
>JAUNBN010000202.1 GCA_030527085.1 Oscillospiraceae bacterium | reverse complement strand
TTATATCCCTAAAGATCATATCGCGGCTTAGGCCGCTGGAACGCTCTAAATATAAAAGGCGCGAGCCGTCTCTCGGCTCGGCGGGATGCTGGGCAATGAGCTCGCTCGGAAGCGAATAGAAGAAATCGGAACGCAGCATTTATTTTTCCTTAAGACGTAGTTTTGGAGTTAGAGCGTCAGGTGTGTTTGATACCGTTCTTCCGCGGAAAAAACCGCAAAATCAAAGCATATCGGACACTCTCTTGGTTTGATTGACATAAAATGAGGGCGGTGGTATCATAAATCTTAATTTTCGCGGCTTTTCTATTATAGGCCAAGACGCGGAGCAATTCAAGCAAAAAAGAAAGGTTGAGCAGCCCATAAGGCGTGTTTAACTCTGTGCTTACCCGCTGTAGGCAGGGGACGCACGGCGAAAGCAAACGCCATGGGAAGGCTCACTAAAAGGAAGGGTGGAGCTAATGAAAAGGATAGCGATTGTAGGGGCTACGGGAATGGTAGGCAGGGCTTTTTTAGAGGTACTCGAGGAGCAGAACCTTCCCGACTGCGAGTACACGCTTTTTGCCTCGGCTAAAAGCGCGGGCAGCGAGCTTGATTTCGGCGGCAGGACTTATACAGTTAAAGAGCTTAAGGAGGACAGCTTCGATTCCGGCTTTGACATAGCTCTCTTCTCAGCGGGCGCATCAATAAGCAAGACCTTCGCGCCCATAGCCGCCGCGCGCGGCTGCGTAGTTATAGACAACAGCTCCTGCTGGCGCATGGACCCCGAGGTTCCGCTGGTCGTGCCTGAGGTTAATCCCGAGGATGCCTTTGAAAACAAGGGCATTATAGCCAACCCCAACTGCTCCACCATTCAGGCCGTTGTGGCGCTCGCCCCCATACACAGGAAATACGGTATAAAGCGTATAGTGTATTCCACCTACCAGTCCGTTTCCGGCGCGGGGGTCAAGGGCTGGCAGGACCTGGAGAACGGCGCAAGGGCCTTTGTTGAGGGCTGCGAGAGCGAGCTTCAGAAATTCCCCCATCCAATCTTCAATAACTGCCTGCCGCATATAGACGCTTTCCTTGAAAACGGCTACACCAAGGAAGAGCAGAAGATGGTGGACGAGACACGCAAGATACTGCACGACCAGAATATCGCAATAACCGCCACGACAGTCCGCGTGCCTGTCTTTTCGGCCCACAGCGAATCGATAAACGTTGAGCTGTTAAGGCCCTACAAGCTCGAGGAAGTGCGCGAGCTGCTCCAAAACAGCGAGGGCGTAATTGTGGCGGACGATCCTCAGAACAACATCTATCCCCTGGCGAGCACGGCCGCCGGAACAGACGAGGTCTATGTAGGCAGGCTGCGCCGCGATGAGAGCGTTGAAAACGGCCTTAATATGTGGGTCGTTTCGGATAATATAAGAAAGGGCGCCGCTACAAATGCGGTGCAGATTGCCCTGCTGCTTTTTAAAGGGAGGTAGTATTTTTGAGCAGGCACACTGTTTTTACAGGATGTGCAACGGCGCTTATAACGCCCTTCAAAAAGGACTTTTCCGTTAATTACGAGGCCTTTGAAAAGCTCATTGACTTTCAGCTGGATAGTGGAATTAAAGCATTTGTCGTCTGCGGCACAACCGGAGAGGCCGCAACCTTGAGCGACGAGGAGCAATCGGAGCTTATAAGCTGTGCCATAAGCCGCGCTAAGCCCCGCGGCGCAGCTGTAATCGCGGGAGCTGGCAGCAACAGCACGAGCCACGCCATTAAGCTCTCGCAGCGCGCCGCTGCGCTCGGTGCGGACGCTCTTTTGCATGTAACGCCATATTACAACAAAACGACCCAGCGCGGCCTTACAGAGCATTTTAAGGCCATAGCGGCGGCGGCCGAACTGCCGGTTATTCTCTACAGCGTTCCCTCGCGAACAGGACTTTCAATAGCGCCCGAGACCTACCTTGAACTGAGCCGTGTTGAAAACATAGTGGCCGCCAAGGAGGCCTCGGGCGATTTTACGCTCATCTCCCGCGCGATGCAGCTCTGCGGGGACAATCTGGACTTTTATTCCGGCAACGACGACCATACAGTGGCGCTGATGTCCTTGGGGGCAAAGGGGCTTATCTCGGTGCTCTCGAATGTGAAGCCCGCCGAAGCTCAGAGGATGTGCTCTCTTGCGCTTGAGGGTGACTTCAAGGGTGCGGCGAGGCTTCAGCTCGAGTTTATGCCCCTCATCACAGCGCTCTTTTCCGAGGTGAATCCTATACCCGTAAAAGACGCCTGCAACCTGCTCGGATTTGAGGCCGGACCCTGCCGTCTGCCGCTCAGCGAAATGAACGAGAGAAAACGGGAGACGCTTGAAGGGCTTTTAAATGTCGGTTAAGGCTTTTTCAAACCTGTACCGCTTGCTAGTTCACCCTCTCCTGCGGCAAGGGGAATACAGCGCTTCTGTTATTAGCCATAAAACCCGAAAGCGGAGAGCTTTAAGCTCTCCGCCTCACATTTTCAGGATGACCAAAAGTGGTATTTGATACTAAAGTACGCTTTAACGGGTGCTGCCTGTGTTTGAAAACCCTTTACTTGTTGAGCAGGGTTTTAAGCTCCTGCATAAAGCTGCCTATATCCTTGAACTCGCGGTAGACTGATGCGAAGCGGACATAGGCTACATCGTCTATGGACTTGAGCTCGTCCATGGCAAAATTACCTATAATCTCGCTGCTTATCTCACGCTCCATCGTGTTGCAAATAGAGCGCTCGATATTGCTCGCGGCCTTGTCGAGCGTTTCCGCGGAGATGGGCCGCTTTTCGCAGGCCTTTACCAGTCCCGAAAGCAGCTTCTGCCGGTCGAAAAGCTCGCGCGAACCGTCCTTCTTAACGACCATAATAGGACGCCTCTCAACAACCTCGTAGGTCGTAAAGCGGCGG
>JAUNBN010000201.1:1554-2898 GCA_030527085.1 Oscillospiraceae bacterium | reverse complement strand
AAAAATATATATTAAAAGGGCGAAGAATGCAATATCGGGGCGAATTTCCAAGGTTGCCGCTGAGCGGGTTTTTCGCTGTTTCCCCCGCCGAAGGCGGGGGAAACATCATCGAGTGCGCTTTTGCCGCTCCCGCGAGTTTTCGGGTTTCCGGCCGCGCGGATAAGTTGAGAAAGGCCCGGCGATATGCTATACTGATTAAAATTTTCGGAGCCTACTATGTTGTACGCGCAGCTATGCGGCGGGCTTGGAAACCAGATGTTCCAATACGCCTGTGCGCGCGCTTTGAGCGAGCGCTTGGGGCAAGAGCTCTGCCTCGATTTCTCTTTCTATAACGCGACGCCCTCTGCGGAGCAGGACCCCCGCGGGCTTTTTGAGCTCTTTTCATATAATATAAAGTACGACTCCCTCATATTCTCCTGGCGCGAGCTGCACGAGCGCTACGGTCCCAAACACCGACAGAGCGAGGCCCTGCTGCGCTTTTATGAGGGCTTTTCAAAAACCTTCGGCAAAAACAGCCGCGCTGCAGCCGAGAGGCTCTGCGCGCCCTTTGCGAACTTTGGCTTCGGCCTCTACGCCTGCGAGGACCGCTTTATAAAAGAATACCCCACCCGCTCTCACGACGCCGTGATGACGGGTTACAGGCAGAGCGAGCGTTACTTTAAAGCCATAGCTTCGGAAATTAAAAAAGAGCTACGCCTTAAAACGCCGCCCTCAAAGGACGATGCGGCGCTATATGAACAGATACGCTCAAGCGAGGCCGTCTGCGTGCATGTGAGGCGCGGCGACTACGCCTCAAAGGAGCTCGCGGGCCTCTATTTGGTCTGCACGCCCGAGTATTACTCGCGCGGCGCGCAGCTGCTGGCTCAAAAGACGGAAGACCCTGTTTTTTATGTCTTTTCGGACGACCCCGACTGGGCTAAAAACAACATAAGGCTTGAGGGCGAGACGGTCTGTATAAAGGGCTCGCGCAGAGCCTGCGAGGAGCTGAGGCTCATGAGCGCCTGCCGCCACTTTGTTATTTCAAACAGCTCCTTCAGCTGGTGGGCGCAGTACCTCTGCGAGCGCGAGAAGGGAACGGTAGTCGCGCCCTCGCGCTGGTACGCGAACGGCAGGAAAACGGATATCTACCAAAATAACTGGCAGCTTTTGGATTGCTGAATCGGAGGAACTCATGGCAAAAAGGGCGCTTATAACAGGAATAACGGGGCAGGACGGCTCCTTTCTGGCCGAAAGGCTGCTCGAGCTGGGCTACGAGGTCTTCGGCGTGGTGCGGCGCAGCTCCGTTGACCGAATGGAGCGAATAGAGCATCTCAGAGGCAGAGAAAACCTCAAGCTCCTCTACGG
>JAUNBN010000201.1:0-1544 GCA_030527085.1 Oscillospiraceae bacterium | reverse complement strand
GGACATGACGGACTCTATAAGCCTCGTTAAAATAGTTAAGGAAGTAAGGCCGGACGAGGTCTACAACCTCGCCGCGCAGTCCCATGTGAGGGTCTCCTTCGACGTGCCGGAATACACCGCCGACGCGGACGCCGTGGGCACGCTGCGCCTGCTCGAGGCCATAAGGATAGCGGGGCTCGAAAAGAGCTGCCGCTTCTACCAGGCCTCGACCTCGGAGCTCTACGGTCATGTGCTCGAAACGCCGCAGAACGAGGACACGCCCTTCAACCCCTGCTCGCCCTACGCGGCGGCGAAACTCTACGCCTACTATCTGGTCAATACCTACCGCGAGGCTTATGGGATGTTCTGCGTCAACGGCATACTCTTCAACCATGAGAGCGAGCGCCGCGGCGAGACCTTTGTAACGCGGAAGATAACGCTGGCCGCCGCCGCAATAGCGCAGGGGCGGCAGGAGCAGCTGAGGCTGGGCAACTTGAGCGCCCTGCGCGACTGGGGCTACGCGGCGGACTATGTCGAGTGCATGAGGCTGATGCTTCAAAACGAACAGCCGCGCGACTACGTTATCGCCACAGGCGAGCAGCACAGTGTCCGAGAGTTCTGCACCCTCGCCTTCGCGCACGCGGGCATAGAGCTCGAGTGGCGCGGCGAGGGGCTCGAGGAAAGGGGCCTGGACCGCGCGAACGGCAGAGAGTTGGTAGTGGTCGATAAAGAGTTTTTCCGTCCCGCCGAGGTCGAAACGCTGCTGGGCGACCCCTCGCGCGCAAAACGCGAGCTTGGCTGGAACCCGAGGGCTACCAGCTTTGAGAGGCTGGTTGAAGTAATGATGGAGCACGATTTGAAAGAGGGCGCGCGGCTTGGATAAGAACACGAAAATTTATGTGAGCGGCCATAAGGGCATGGTCGGCTCGGCCATAGAGCGGGCCTTAAGGGCCGCGGGCTATGGGAATATAATAACGCGCACTTCCAAAGAATTGGATTTGCGCTGCCAGAGCGCCGTGCGCGAGTTTTTCGAAGCAGAGCGGCCAGAGCTCGTCTTTGTCGCCGCCGCCAGAGTCGGCGGCATAGCCGCGAATATGGCCGATAAGGCGGGCTTCCTCTACGACAATCTCGCTATCGAAATGAATCTCATCAACTCCGCTTATGAAACGGGCGTAAAGAAGCTGCTCTTTTTAGGCTCCTCTTGTATCTATCCGCGAATGGCAAAGCAGCCCATTAAAGAGGACGAGCTTCTGAGAGGCTCGCTCGAGGAGACGAACGAGGGCTATGCGCTGGCGAAGATAGCGGGCTTAAAATATTGCGAATACCTAAACAAGGAGCGCGGCGCAAACTTTATAAGCGCCATGCCCTGCAACCTCTACGGCCCGGGCGACAACTACCACCCCGAGCACTCCCACGTTCTGCCCGCGCTCATAAGGCGCTTCCACGAGGCAAAGCTCGAGGGCGCGCCGGGCGTTGCCATTTGGGGCACGGGCACGCCCTTAAGGGAGTTTCTCTATGTGGACGACCTCGCCGAAGCCTGCGTTTTTTTGACTGAGCGCTACTCG
>JAUNBN010000200.1 GCA_030527085.1 Oscillospiraceae bacterium | reverse complement strand
ACTGCCCAACTCTCTATAACTAATCCCGAGGCCGCGGCGACGGCCTTTGTGGTACTCGAAACAGGTGCGGAATAAATCCGGCGCGGCGCTAACACCATATAAAACGGGGGCCGATAGGCCCCCGCGGGGTATTGGCGCATGAAAAGAACTCTTTTATTGATTTTAGTTTTTATCGCGGCGGTGCTGGCCGCCTCCTGCTCGTCCGAAGGCGGCGCGGAGGAAGGCTGCGATTATTTTACACGCCCCTTCTCACTTACCGCCGATTTCGAGCGGCAGGGACTCAGCGGCTCCTTCGCCTTTGAATACTACCCGCCCGAGGGCGGGCAGCTTCGCTTCGTCTCTCCTGATTCCTTGTGCGGGCTCAAAATAACGCGCGAGGGCGAAACAGTGCGCGAGGAGTTTTTGGGCGTGAGCACCGAGGCCGAGTTCGAGGCTTTGGAGCGCGGGCATCCGCTCGCGGCGCTGTTGAGGGTATTCTCCGCACTGCGCTCGGGCAGCGTCGAGCCGAAGCAGACCGGCGAGGGCCAGCTCTACGAGCTCGCGGACGGCTCGAGCCTCCTGGCCGTTTCGGGGGTTCCGCGAAGGATAGAGGTTCCCTCGGGCGAGTTTACTGCCACCGTTACATCCTTTGAATATCTTGATTAGTTTGCGCGGTTTTCAGGATTTTGTTCCGCCATCGTGACGTAAAGTTAGGGAATCACCCCCGCCTTCTGCGGGGGTGATTCCCTAAAAAATACGCATAGCCTGAAAAGCCTTTCCCTACGCTCATCTTAATGACATCGGCTCTCAGCCGCCCACTACAGTAGCTACGTTCCCGTGCAGCCAGAGCCTTATAAAGCCGCAGACTATCAGGTGGGCCGGGTAGTAGATATAGAAAAACCACTTCATGCCCTTCCAGCTCCCGCGCTCGCCGTTATAGCTCTTAACGAGCGGCACGCAGATTATCGCGAAGAGCTGTATGATTCCGTAGACCTTATCAGCGAAGAAGAAGTAGCCGAGGGCGTAGAAAGCCACATAGAGCATCATCTCCGCCACCTGCCGCTTGAAGTTGCCGCGGTGGGAATAAATTGCGAGAATGGCCAGCACGGCGGTGCAGCTCCAGTCCGCGCAGAAGGTGAGCGCGCAGATGAGCAGCACCAGCGCGGCCTGCTGCCACTTTCTCAGCTTCGTTTTTGAGGGGTCGCAAAGGGCTATAGCCACAACTCCCCAGGCCAGCGGCCAGATTACGCTCGTCTGATTCACATAGGAGCTTTGAAAGGGTATGAAGGGTATGCCGAAGGCGAAATTGTAGGCGAAATGGGAGACTATGGCAAACAGAAACAGCCGGCTTATATATTTCTTTAAATTATGGGTGTGCGAATAGCCCTCCGCTATCATAAACCACATTGTCGGCGCGGTGAGCCTGCCTATAATATGCAGCCCTATTATCCACCAAACCTTCGGGTAGCCGGGGTAGATAACGTCCAGCAGATGGTCGACAGTCATCGCCGCGATGGCTATCAGTTTGATTTGATTGGAGTTGAGCCCCTTTTTGCGCGGCGGCTTTTCCCCTTTAGTCTGAGCCGTCTGCGTGGGCGCTTCGGCCTGCGGGATCAGGGTACCGTTCATCTTTCGGCCTCTTTTTTGTTGTTTTAGGAATTATATCACTGTTTTTTAGAAGTTCAAAGCCCTGCCGAATTGAAAGCGAGCGCCCCGCAGCGTGGATTTTTCGCTGTATGTCCCCCCCGCCTGCGGCGGGGGACATACATTTACACGCTGATAGCCCTGCCTCGGACTTGAAGAGAGCACCCCGCTCACGCGTTTTTTGCCGTGACTTCACGCAAAGACCAATGACCTTAAGTTAGGGTACATCCCCCGCCTTCGGCGGGGGATGTACCCTAAAAAAATACCCCATAGCATACCTGTTTATAGTCCCGCCTGTGTGGCAATAATAACTTCGCAGAATAAAACGGAGTTGATGAAGATGAACATAAAGCGCGGCGAAGTTTTTTACGCCGACCTCTCGCCCGTGGTGGGCTGCGAGCAGGGCGGGATAAGGCCGGTGCTGATAGTGCAGAACGACGTCGGCAACCGCCACAGCCCCACGGTTATAGCGGCGGCCATAACCAGCAAGCGCGACAAGACCAATCTGCCCACGCACATCCCGCTCGAGGCCTCGAGCTGCGGGCTCTCACGCGACAGCGTAGTGCTGCTCGAGCAGGTGAGGACGCTCGACAAATCGCGCCTCAAGGAAAAAATGGGCGCTATCCCCGGCGGGGCCATGCAGCGCATAGACCGCGCGCTGGGCATAAGCCTCGGGCTCGAGAGCTTTTGAGCGCGGCGTGGGAATACAGCGAAAAGCGCGGGGCAGGGGCACTCCCCTGAGCTTGCCAAAACTAAAGAGCGCGCCGCGAGAGTATTCTTCTTTCGCGGCGTGCTCTTTGCCTTGGAATCTACCGAGCGGGAATAAGGAGTGCCCTCAGCGCGAAGATTACGCGCGAAGACGAGGCCGGCAGAACTTATTCAGTTTTTGTCTTCGCCCTCTTTATCGGAGCTTTCCTCGGGCGCCGGAGTTGAAAAGCCGCCCGAGGCGACGCTCTGCTTTAAGAGCTCGCGGCGCTCGCGCTTCTTCGCCCGCGCCTTCTTCGTGAGCTTGAGGATGATAAAGACCGCCAGGCCGATAAGCGCGAGGAAGGGCAGGGCGTAGATAAGCGCTATAACAAAACCGCGCAGGAAATTAACAACCGCGCGCCCGCTGCCGCGCAGCGCCTCCATGAGCTCATCGCCGAAATTGGTGGTGTCAACGCTTATGACGTTGACTTCGTTGAGGCTTATGTCAACCGTGCAGAAGGAGACCATATCGTCGTACATGTTGAGCGTAGAGGTGTAGCTCTCTATCTGGTAGCGCACCTCGCTGAGGCGGTCCTGAACGGCTA
>JAUNBN010000199.1:485-2918 GCA_030527085.1 Oscillospiraceae bacterium | reverse complement strand
CCAAATCGCTGCTCTTTTCACTGTGCTCTCCCCGTCTTCGTCGGAGAGCACAGCACCAAACCCGCTTTTGAACCGCGCCCCGCTTTTTTCGGGGCTCTTTTACTCTTTATAGAGTGTTTTCAAGCCGAGGCTTTGTTGCGCTTGCGGTATTTATTACTCTAAACAAACTGGCTCTCGTAAAGCGAGCGGTAAACGCCGCCGCGCTTCAGCAGCTCCTCGTGCGCGCCGCGCTCGAGCACGCCCTCCTCGCCCAGCACTATAATATCGTCCGCGCCGCGGACGGTAGAGAGCCGGTGCGCCACTACTATGGTCGTGCGCCCCTCGCTCAGGGCGTCCAGCTCGGCCTGCAGCTCGTGCTCGGTGAGGTTGTCCAGCGCGCTGGTGGCCTCGTCCAGTATCAGTATCTGCGGGTCCATGAGAAAAACCCGCGCTATGGCAACGCGCTGCTTCTGGCCCCCGCTGAGCTTTACGCCCCGCTCGCCGACATAGCTGTCGTAGCCCTCGGGCAGCGTTTCTATAAACCCGTCTATCCTCGCGCGGCGCGCGGCTCTCTCTATTTCGGCGCGGCTCGCGCCAGGGCGCGGGTAGGCTATGTTCTCGGCAATGGTCCCCGTAAAGAGAAAGACCTCCTGCTGGACTATGCCGATAAGGCGGCGCAGGCTCGCGCGGGTGTAGGAGCTGATGTCCCGCCCGCCTATCAATATCTCGCCGGCTTCTATATCGTAAAAGCGGGGCAGCAGGTGGCAGAGCGTGGTCTTGCCCGCGCCTGAGGGGCCCACGAGCGCGGCCTTTTCGCCGTCCTTAATCGTGAGGTTAATATTGTTGAATACCTTCTGCTCGCTGCCGTAGGTGAAGCTCACGTTCCTGAACTCTATATCGCCGCGAAGCGTATCGGCTTCAACGACTCCCTCGCTGTCCGGCTCGGGCTCCTCGTCCATCAGCGCGCAGAAGCGCCTGAAGCCCGCCGTGCCGTCCTCGAACATCTCTACAAACTGCATGAGCTTGCGGACGGGGTTTATGAGCTGGCCTATATAGAGCAGATAGGCCGTGAAGTCGCCTATATTTATACGGCCTTGAAAGTAAAAAACTCCGCCCGCCGCGAGCACCACCAGATACATGAGGTCTATAAAATAGTACATCCAGGAGTAGAAGAGCCCCATGGTCTTGTAGCTCGCGCCGCGAGCGCGCTTATATTCGTCCACGGCGCTCTCGAACTTCTCTATCTCCAGCTTCTCGTTGTCAAAGGACTTCGAAACCCTGATGCCGCTCAAGGAATTGGCGAGCTCGGCGTTTATGCGCCCCGTCTTTTCGCGAGCGAGCAGGAAGCCGTCCTGCATCCGCTTCTGCATCTTGTACATTATTAATATAAAGACGGGCAGAAAGGCGAATATTATAAGGGTCAGCGGGATATTTATAGTGCACAGCAGTCCGAAGGCCCCGAGAATGCTCACGGAGCACACCAGAATATGCTCGGGGCCGTGGTGGGCGAGCTCAGATATCTCCTGCAAATCGTTCACTATGCGCGACATAAGCGCGCCGGATTTATTTTCATCGAAAAAGGAGAAGGGCAGCTTCTGCAGATGGGCGAAGGCGTCGCGGCGCATGTCCGCCTGAAGCTTGACGCCGAGAATGTGGCCGTAATAGGTCACTACATAGTTGAAGCCGAGCTTTATCAAATAGATAAAAAACACCGCCGCGCACAAGCCGGCCAGCTCCCGCGCGCGCCCCGCGGGCACGGTCTCGTTGATTATCCGGCGGGTTATCAGCGGGTAGGCCAAATCGCAGGCCGCCAGCATAAAGGAGGCCAGCAGGTCCCCGGCGAGGTGGGCCTTATAGGGGCCGTAGTAGGCACAGAAGCGCCCGAGCAGGCCCGGCTTTTTCTGAGTTTCGCTTGACAATACTCCTACCTGTCTCTTTTGGAAATAACTCGTTTAAAGCGGCCCTTATTTCGTGCTTTTTCACTTTATTTCCCCCGCCGAAGGCGGGGGAAATAAAGCCTCATACCCGCTTTTGAACCGCTCACTGACTCGCTGGATTATAGCATAAGGCGCAGGAGGGCTTCAAGCCCGGGGTTTCATTGCGGAGCGCCCCCGCGCTTTTTCACTGTGGCTCTCCCGGCCTGAGCTTCGCAAGGCCGAAGGCCGCCAGCGCCGCGCATTCGAGCGCCAGCGCCGCGAGCGTCGCCAGCGAGGCCCCGTACATCTCATAAGCGTTTATAAGCGGCGCGCTCAGGGCGAAGCTCGCCGCCAGCGCCGCGGCTGTTGAGATTATGAGCCCCCTCATATCCCGCAACACCGTAAGCAGCATGCAGTAAAAAAGCGTCAGCGAGGTGAGGACGGTGCAGCCCACCATGAGCGGCAGCAGGCCGCTTTGAGCCGCAACCTGAGCTCCGTAGAGCAAATTCAGGCCCCAGCTGCCCAGCGGAGTTAAAAC
>JAUNBN010000199.1:0-475 GCA_030527085.1 Oscillospiraceae bacterium | reverse complement strand
CCCAGGCTGATTTTTGCCGCGAGGCTCAAAAAGCCCTTTCTGTCTCCACGCGCGAGGGCGGCGGCAAAGCTGCCTATAAAGGGTGTAAACAGAAAGGCCACGCCGACTTGCAGAATGAGCACCGGCGAGTTTACGAGATTGTAGACCCCTATAACCAACGTTCCGCAGATTCGTTCGAGCGCGAGCTTGGGAACGGAGCCTACGGCCGTGTTGAGAAAGACATAGGCCGCCAGCGGCAGGCATTCGAGCAGCAGGCGCAGCGGCGCTTTTTTGTCCGTGAGGCGCGCGGGCGCCCAGTAGGGTTTTGTGAGTCTCAAATCGTAAAGCGCGCAGAAGAGCCAACAGGCCGCGCCCGTCGCGAGCAGCGCGGTTGCCAAACTCAGACCCAAAAGCAGCGCGGCGCTGAACACAAGCGCGCTCAGGAACCCGCGCGCGGCGTAGCTTACGCCTATTATGTCCATGCGAGAGCCCTTCT
>JAUNBN010000008.1 GCA_030527085.1 Oscillospiraceae bacterium | reverse complement strand
TCCTCTTCGCCGTCCGAGTCGCCGAAGTCCTCTTCGAGCTCGAACTCTATCGTCTCGCCGCAGTTCGGGCAGACCATCTCGCCGTCGGTGAGGGTGTCCTCGCCCACGCAGACGGTCTCGCCGCAGTTGGCGCAGGTGACGTCGTACATGAACTCGTCGCCGTCCATATCCACATCGTAGAGCTCGTCGAGGTCCTCCTCAATGTCGTCAAGTTCGCCGTAAATGCCCTCTATCTCGTCGCAGATAGTGGAGATGTCCTCGTCTATCTCGCTTATGCTCTGGGCCGCCTCTGAGAGCACCTCAACAACTGCGTCGAGCACCTTCTGCTGCTTTTCCTCGAGATTGAGCTCGCTCCCCTCGATAAGTCCCTTTAAAAACGCGACCTTCTCAGCTAAAGTCATATCCTCCACCTTTTAAGCCCTCTCCATGTATTCGCCCGTGCGCGTGTCTATCCTGATTACCTCGCCCTCCTCGATAAAGAGCGGAACTCTTATCTCCGCTCCCGTTTCGAGAGTGGCGGGCTTGAGCGTGTTTGTTGCAGTGTTGCCCTTGAAGCCGGGGTCGGTCTGCGTGACCGTAAGCTCCACAAAGTTGGGCGGCTCTATGCCGAAAATATTGCCCTTGTAGGAGAGCACCTTGACTATCATGTTCTCCTGAACGAATCTGAAGCTGTCGGGCAGGTCGGCCTCGGAAATGGGAACGCTCTCGTAGGTCTCATTGTCCATAAAATAGTAAAGGCCGCTGTCGTTGTAGGTATAGGTCATATCGCGCCTGTCGATATAGGCGTTTTCGAACTTGTCCGTGGGGCTGAAGGTGCGCTCGGTAACGGCCCCGTTTATTACGTTGCGTATCTTCGTTCTCACAAAAGCCGAGCCCTTGCCGGGCTTAACATGCTGGAACTCGATAATCTGGTAGACGTTGCCGTCCTCCTCAAAGGTCACGCCGTTTCTGAACTCTCCGGCTGAAAGCATTGCTCCTTCTCCTTTATGTTTATATCCTTGTTAGTTTATCAAATGTCGGCGAATATATCAAGAGCGCGGGCGCCCTCTTTCTCCTCCTTTACAGAACGACAAGCTCGCGCGGGCTGTTTGTGAGGTTTTCGTAGCCGCTCTCTGTAATCGCTATCATGTTCTCTATGCGCACGCCGAACTTCCCCGCGAGGTAGACGCCCGGCTCTACGGTCATTACCATGCCCGGCTCGAGCAGGGTTGCGCAGCTCTGGCTGAAGCGCGGATCCTCGTGTATCTCGCGCCCGAGCGAGTGGCCCAGCCCGTGGCCGAAGCAGCCCTCGTAGCCCGCCGAATATATGATGTCCCTCGCTATTTTATCTATGTCCGAGCAGCGCGCGCCCGGCTTTGCCGCGGCCATGCTCTCCAAATGCGCGCGCAGCACCAGCTCGTAGACCTCTCGCTGCTCGGCGGAGGGCTCGCCCACCATTACGGTGCGCGTCATGTCCGAGCAGTAGCCGCATTTCAAAGCGCCGTAGTCCATGGTCAAAAAGTCGCCGTTCTCGATTTTTTTGTCCGTGGGCTTGCCGTGGGGCATGGAGCTGCGCGCCCCACTCACGCAGATTGTCTCGAAGGCAAAGGCGTCCGCGCCGTTTCTGCGCATAAAGTATTCAAGCTCCGCGGCCACCTCGAGCTCCGTCATACCGGGCTTTATCAGCGTGCAGATATGCGAAAAGGCCGCGTCCGTTATGGCTTGGGCTGCCTTTATCGACGCTATTTCGCTCTCGTCCTTTATCATGCGAAGGCCGCTTATCGCGTCCGAAAGCGCGCTGTCGCAGTCGAGCTTCAGCTCAGGGAAAGCTTTTTTGAGAGAAGCCAGGCCCGCTATGCTGACGGTGTTTTCTATCATGAGCCGCGAGACGCCCTCTTCTTTAAAGAACTCGCCGAGCTTCTCGTAGGCCTCGCTCACCAGCAGCACCTCTGCGCCCTCGGCCTTCTCCCTGGCCATTTCGTAGTAGCGAAAGTCCACCAGCAGCCAGGCCGAGGCGGGCGTCACCAGCAGCCAGCCCGCGCTGGATTCAAAACGCGTGAGGTAGGCGCGGTTATAGCCCTCCTGAATTAAGGCGGCCTGCCAGCCCTCGGGCAGCTTCTCGCGCAGCTTTTCGATTCTTGTCATTTTCTTTATCCCCATTCTTTATTTGATTACTTCTCTCGCACGGACGGCCTTCATAAAGGGGCGCTCGAGCAGGCGCTTGAAGCGCACGAAGCCCTGAAGGTCCTCGCCCATAGGCTCGACAAAGACGGCCTTGCAGCCCGCGCGGCGCGCGAAGGCCATGTCCGTAAAAAGCTGGTCGCCCACTACGGCGCAGTCCTCAGCCGAACAGCCCAAAAGGCCCTGAGCCTGCAAAAAGGCCCTCGCGCTGGGCTTGAAGGCCGAGGCGATATAGGGCAGGGCGCACTTTTCGGCAAAGCTGGCGGTGCGCTCCTCCTTGTTGTTAGAAACAATCAGCAGCTTAATACCCGCAGAGCGCATATCCTCGAGCCAGCGCGAGGTGCTCTCGGGCAGCTCGGGGCGGCAGTCGAAGGCGAGGGTGTTGTCTATATCTAAAAGCAGCGCGCGAACGCCCTCGCTTTGCAGGAATCCGGCGCTTATATCGCAGACGTTTTTGAAATAAAAGTCGGGTAGCAGGCGCATTTCTTACTCTCCTCGCGCGGCGGGTAAAACACAGGCTTTTTGTATTATATCACCGCTGCGGCGCGCTGTCATCAACGGAAAAGAGCCCCAGCTTACCCGAGGCTCTTGTTACGACGAAAGCTTATTTGTACTTGCGCTTGCGCGCGGCTTCGGACTTCTTCTTGCGTTTGACGGAGGGCTTTTCGTAATGCTCGCGCTTACGAACCTCCGCAAGGACGCCAGAGCGGGCGCACTGACGCTTAAAGCGGCGAAGCGCGCTGTCCAGACTCTCGTTTTCTTTTAACCTTACTTCAGACACTGTCTACCCTCCCTTACAAAAGGGTGCCTTTTGAAGGCGCTGCGCTTGACGCAACGTCAATTATTATACATAAGCCGCCCGCGCTTGTCAACCGTCGAAAGGGCTGGAGGGTGCCGTTTTTTTGCTCCATATTCCCCGCCTTCGACGGGGGATAGGAGTGTCAGACGCGCTTGTCAACCGCGTTTTAAGCCGCCTGCAGGGTCGGTGAGACGTCCAAATGGCGAGGGATTTGCAAAGTGTTGCCCTGCCAAAGGCGGGGCAACACTTTTGCTATATGGCGTTTTCGGATTTACTTTACTACTATATTGACTATCTTGCCCTTGACGTATATTTCCTTTACCACCGTCTTGCCCTCTATCTCGCGCGCTATCTTCTCATTGGCGCGGGCGATTCCAAGAGCCTCATCCTGCGAGGCCTCGCGGGCTATTTCTATCGTGGAGCGTAGCTTGCCGTTGACCTGAACGCCTATCTCCACAACGCTCTCGAGGCAGAGCTTTTCGTCGTAGGAGGGCCATTCGCGGTAGGCCAGGCGGCCTCCGTAGCCCAGCAGCTCGAACATCTCCTCGCTTATGTGCGGCGCGAAAGGGTTGAGCAGCTGCAAGAAAACTTTAAGCTCGCCGTCGGTGGCTTTTTTTCTGTCGTAGAGCTTGTTTATGAGCGCCATAAGCGTCGCTATGGCGGTGTTGTATTTGAGAGTTTCGATGTCCTCGCCGACCTTCTTTATGGCGCGGTGGAAATCACCCTCCAGCTCCTTTGAGAGCGCCTCGTTTTTGACCCTCAGCTCCATAAGGCCCCAGACGCGCTCCAGGAAGCGCTTGCAGCCCCTCATGCTGTTCATAGACCAGGGCGCGGCGTTTTCAAAGTCGCCCATGAACATCTCGTAGAGCCTCAGCGTGTCCGCGCCGTAGCTCTCGACTATGTCGTCCGGGTTGATCACGTTGCCGCGGCTCTTGCTCATCTTTTCGGAATTTTCGCCGAGTATCATGCCGTGGCTGGTGCGCTTTTTGTAGGGCTCCGGAGTGGGCACCACGCCTATATCGTAGAGGAACTTGTGCCAGAAGCGCGAGTAGAGAAGGTGCAGCGTCGTGTGCTCCATGCCGCCGTTATACCAGTCCACCGGCGTCCAGTAATCGAGCGCCCCGCGCCCCGCGAGCGCCTTGTCGTTGTGGGGGTCGGTGTAGCGCAAAAAGTACCAGGAGGAGCCCGCCCACTGCGGCATCGTGTCCGTCTCGCGGACGGCGTGTCCGCCGCACTTCGGGCAGGTGGTGTTTACCCAGCCCTCAAGCTTTGAAAGCGGGGACTGCCCGTCCGTCGCGGGCTCGTAGTCGCTAAGCTCGGGCAGCCTTAAGGGCAGCTCGCTCTCGGGCAGGGGCACCTCTCCGCACTTGTCGCAGTATACTATCGGTATCGGCTCGCCCCAGTAGCGCTGGCGGGAAAAGACCCAGTCGCGCAGCTTGTAGTTCACTTTTTCCTCGCCGAGGCCGCGCTCCTTGAGCCATTCTACTATTTTCTTTTTGGCTTCGTCCACGCTCAGGCCGTCTAAAATATCCGAATTGACCATCACGCCCTTGTCGCAGTCGGTGTAGGCCTCGCGGCTTATATCGCCGCCCGCCACGACCTCGACTATCGGAAGCGAAAAGGTCTTGGCAAATTCGTAGTCGCGCTGGTCGTGGCCGGGAACGGCCATGATGGCTCCCGTGCCGTAGCTCGCGAGAACGTAGTCGGAAATAAAGATGGGTATCTCTTTCCCGTTAACGGGATTTACGGCCGCAACGCCCTCGAGCCTAACTCCGGTCTTGTCCTTAATCAGCTCCGTACGCTCGAAATCGCTCTTGTTCAGCGCCTGCTCGCGGTAGTCGAGCGCGGCCTCTTTGTTTTTCAGAAGCGGCAGCCATTTTTCCACAAGCGCGTGCTCCGGCGCTACGACCATATATGTCGCACCGAAGAGCGTGTCCGGCCTTGTTGTAAAAACCTTGAGCTCGTCGCCGGCGCTCGTCGCGAAGACAACCTCAGCGCCGGTCGAGCGGCCTATCCAGTTGCGCTGCTGTATCTTGATGCGCTCCGCGTAATCCACTGTCTCGAGGTCGTTTAAAAGCCTCTCGGCGTATTTCGTAATGGCCAGCATCCACTGGCTCTTAACCTTTCTCACTACCTGAGCGCCGCAGCGCTCGCAGACGCCGTTCACGACTTCCTCGTTGGCGAGCACTACCTTGCAGGAGGTGCAGAAATTCACGGCCATCTCTTTTTTATAGGCAAGACCGTGCTTGAAGAGCTGCAAAAATATCCACTGAGTCCACTTGTAGTAGTCCGGGTCGGTGGTGTTTACCTCGCGAGACCAGTCGAAAGAGAAGCCCAGGTACTTGAGCTGGGCTTTAAAGCGCTGAACGTTGTCGTGCGTCACCTTGGCGGGGTGGATGTGGTTCTTCATCGCGTAGTTTTCCGTGGGCAGGCCAAAGGCATCCCAGCCCATGGGGAAGAGCACGTTGTAGCCCTGCATCCGGCGCTTTCTGGCGACTATATCCAGCGCGGTATAGGGGCGCGGGTGGCCGACGTGCAGCCCGTTACCCGAGGGGTAGGGGAACTCGACCAGCGCGTAGTATTTCGGCTTATCGCTGTCGTTTTCGCACCTGAAGGTCTCCTCTTCCTCCCAGATCCTCTGCCACTTTTTCTCTATGCTTCTGAAATCGTAATCCACTGTTATCCCCTTCTTATTCCTCAAAGCCTGTCTCTATCTCCTCGCCGTCCGCCCAGAGGCGCTCGAGCGAATAAAACTCCCTCGTCTCGGGCCTGAAAACGTGAACGACGACGCTGCCGTAGTCGAGCAGCATCCAAAGCGCGCTCTCAGCGCCCTCGCTTCTCAGCGGGCGCAGACCCTGCTCCTCGAGCTTGTGCTCCACCTCTGAGGCCAGCGCCTTTACCTGGGTGTTGCTCGTGCCCGTTGCTATCACGAAGTAGTCCGCTATAACTGTAAGGTCGGCTATCTTGATTATTTTTATATCCCGGCCCAGCTTGCTGTCGAGAGCCGAGGCGGCCGCGCGCGCTATTTCCAGTGAGCTCAAATCCCGCCCTCCCTTATGAGGCGATTTCGCCGAGTATTGTGCCCTCATCATCGTAGTCCGTGGTGGTGTTCTGTATCTCTATACAGTTAAGCTCCGTTTCGGAAACATCGTCCGAATAGGGGCGCATATACTCGTTGAGCATATCCGCCAGCGCCTGCTTGTGTACGCTGAAAACGTCAACGCCGTACTGCCCGTAGCGCGAAACGCCCTCGCCGGGAACGTGCAGCAACCGTACATTGTCGGTGCTCATGCCCCGCGCCTCGCTTGCCAGAGAGATTATCTCGCTCACGGTGAAGTCCGTTTCGAGATAGGGGAAGATGGCGCTGGCGAGGCTGACCATCGTTCTCGTGTCCAACTCCATAAGCTTATTCATCAGCGCAGCCATAAAGTAGCGCTGGTTGTTTATTCTGTAGATGTCGCCCGTCCAGACGTCGCGGTAGCGCACGAACTGCTCGGCCATAGCTCCGTCGAGCAGATGGGTTCCGGCCTCGAGCACCGTGCCGTTGCCGAAATCGACCGCCTCGGGCAGCGTGACCTCCACGCCGCCTAGCATATCCACCGCCGTGCGGAAGCCCTCCATAGTGATTAAGACGTAATTGTCCACCGGCAGCGCGAACTGCTCGTTTATTGTATCTATAAGGGGCAGCACCCCGGCCTCCATGCTGCCGTCCAGGTAACCCCAGTTGGTGAGGCCGTTTATCTTGCCGTAGCGCACGAGGTCGTCGCCGACATAGGTGTCGCGCGGTATTTGCAGGATGTTGACATTACCCGCCTCGCGGTCGAAGTTGGCTACCATTATAACATCGGAGAGGCGGTCCTGGTGCTCCTCGTCGCCCTGGGAATCGAAAGCTATGCCGCAGACGAGAATGTTTATGGTCTGGTCGCGCAGGTAGCTGGGCGTCTTCCACTCCTCGCGTATACCGGAGAGCGTGCCGAAGGGCGCTATGCCCAAAAGCGCGAGCACTATGCAGGCGACGAGCGCCAGCGCCACGAGCGCGAGGGCTATTCTCGCGCCCTTGTTTTTCTGCAATACTTCCTTTATCTTTCCCCTCTTCCTCGCCGTCTCCTGACTGGCGGAGCCCTCGGCGATAGCGGGCTGCTCGATTGTATTTTGGTTTTCGGTATTATCCGTCATTTCGAATCCTCCGAATCAAGGTAGTAGTTATAGGCTTCGACCGAGTCGAGATTCACGAAGCGGTACTGCTTGAAGAGGTGGACGAGCCCGTTTCTCAAGGCCGTAAGGCAGGCTTTATCCAGAAACTGAAAGGCCAGCTCGCGCGCTTCTTCAGCGCCCTTGAACTCGCGGTCGGCGGAGATGTAGTCTGCGAGAAAAACTATCTTGTCCAGCAAGGTCATTCCGGCGCGGCCCGCGGTGTGGTAGCGGACGGCGTCGGCAATTTCCCGCGAGCAGCCGAGTTCCTTTTCAACATAGATTCCGCCCGCGTAGGAGTGCCAGAGGGCAGGGCATTTTTCAATTTGCGTAAAGGATATTATATCAGAGCCCTTCAGCATTTGCAATAAAACTCCCTTGTCGCTCTCCTTGAGAATATCGTGCAGAAAGGCCGCCTCGAGAGCCTTTTCTTCGTCCGCGTCCCAGCGCCTTGCCAGCCGCTCGGCGGCCTCGGCCACGCAGCAGCTGTGGTAAAAGCGCTCGTCGCTCTGCATGGAGCGCGCGAACTCTTTTGCTTCGCTTGAGTTCATAAGCTCATTCCTTCCTGTTTTATAGTTGTTATATATTTCGGATCTTGTGGAGCGCAGCTTGCATTTTTAATGGCCTTCGCGGGGGATTACGCGTACCCTCTTCCTCTTTAAGTTCAAGGGCTTTTTTACTTACTTTTCGTGCCGAAAAGTAACAAAAGGCTTTTGCGGTAGTTTAGCGCGTGCCCTCTTTCTTCTTAAGTTCAAGGGCTTTTTATTTACTTTTCGTGCCGAAAAGTAACAAAAGGCTTTTGCGGGGGTTACTGCGTCCCCCGCACCCCCACCCAAGGTCAAGGGCGTAAACAATCGGAGCTTTGAAACCGGATTTTTTGTTCAGTAAGAATGACATCTGAAAAAATCACGGTTTCAGTAGATTTTGCAAGTCGGAGAGGGGCTCTTGCCGCCCCTCTCCGAGGCCTCACCCTTCATAGCGCCTCGCCCGCGCTTCGCGCACTGCGAGGCCGCTCGCGCGTATATTGCACTCTGTTAATTAGCGCAACTTCCCGCGCCGGGGTGATTCCTCATACCTTCGCGCCCGAACGCTCTTGCTTCTTTAGCGCAAGCACCCGCGCCGTTCTTGAATGAGCCTCAGGCGACACATACGCTTTCTTGCCGCTATATTCTTTTCTTATTCCTGCTCTTCAGCGCTGCCTCTATCCAAAAGATATTCCTCAAAGCGGGGGTAGAGCGCGCGCTCGACCGTCGCGGTGATATAAAGTCCATCGGCCTTATATTCCTCCTTGAGGACGTTGCCGCGCTCCCTTAAAAGCGCCGCGAGGCCCGCCTTTTCAAAGGGCAGGCGCAGCTCGCAGCGCACTACTCTCTCGCTCAGCGCGGCGGATATCGCGGCCTTTAGCTTATCTAACCCCTCGCCCGTTTTGGCCGAGACCGCGAGCGCGGGCAGGGGCTCCGAGGGCGCGAGATCTCGCTTATTGTACACGGTTATCGTCGGGATATCGGCGCAGCCCAGCGAGCTCAGCGTCTCGCGCGCCACCTTGAGCTGGCTCTCGCGCGAGGGCGAGGCCGCGTCAGCCACCAGCAGTATGAGGTCTGCGTATTTTATCTCCTCGAGCGTGGATTTAAAGGCCTCTACCAGGCTGTGCGGCAGGCGGCTCACAAAACCCACGGTATCGACCAGAATCAGATTTTGAAGGTCTCCTACGGAGAGGCGGCGCGCGGTGGGGTCGAGCGTCGCGAAGAGCTTGTTTTCGACCGTCGCGTCCGCGCCTGTGAGCGCGTTTAAAAGCGAAGATTTGCCCACGTTCGTATATCCCGCCAGCGCCACCACGGGCACGCCCCGCTTTTCCCGCGAGCGGCGGGTCTCCCCGCGCCGCGCCTCCAAAAGCTCCAGGCGGGCTTTGAGCGCCGCCATGCGCGAGCGGATATAGCGCCTGTCGCTCTCGAGCTTGCTCTCGCCGGGGCCGCGCGTACCTATGCCGCCGCCCAGCCGCGAGAGCTCCCGGCGCGAGCCCGCAAGCCTCGGCAGGCGGTAAGCGAGCTGGGCGAGCTCTACTTGCAGCTTGCCCTCGGCGCTTTTCGCAGCGCGCGCGAATATATCGAGAATGAGCGTGGTGCGGTCTATAACGCGGACGTCTGTGGCGTCCTCTATGTTTCTCAGCTGCGCGCCGCTGAGCTCGCCGTCCACCACGAGCAGCTCGGCCTCGAGGCTCTCGCAGAGCTCCTTTCTCTCCTCGAGCTTACCCGCGCCCGCAAAGCTGCCCTTGTCGGGCCGCTCGCGCTTCTGCACCGCCTGAGCGAGCACCTCGGCCCCCGCCGTGTCGCAGAGCGCGGCCAGCTCCGAGAGCGCCTCGTCGATATCGTATTCTCCGCTGTCCAGCGAGAGCGTAACGGCCCTCTCGGAGCCCTCTCGCGCGGTGGGCCAGGCTCCCGTTTCGTCCTTGTAAACTTCACTCATAAATGCAATAATATCACATATCCCCACAGATAATCCATAGAATTAAAAGGGTCGGAGCGGCCTGTCAGCGTGTAAAATGCTGAATCCTCCGCCGAAGGCGGGGAATACAGCGAAATATCCACGCAACGAGTCGCTTTCAAAGGAGCGGGAGCGGCCCGCAATCGCGTTCTAAAAACTGCAGCGTCCAAAAAGCGTGTTTAATGCTGCGGCTTCCCCGCGAACGGGTCATTCCAGAAGGAGGTTTAAAATGACTGATAAGCTGCGCGTCAGCGTGCTCTGCGACAATATAGAGAGCGGCGGGGCGAAGTCCGAACACGGCTTCGCGCTGCTCTTCGAGCGGGGGGAGAACTCCCTTTTGCTGGACACGGGCTCGACACGGCTTTTTATAAGCAACGCCGCCGCGCTGGGACGCGACCTAGGCAGATTAAAGGCAGTCGCGCTCTCCCACAACCATTTTGACCATACGGGCGGTCTCATAGCGCTATTGGATGAATATAAAGATATAAGGCCGAGAGTCTACATCTCCCCGCACTTCTACAAACAGAGCGGCTGGCGGCGCGAGGACGAGGAGGGGCTTATCATGCCCACCTCCAGCCCGCTCTCCCCCGAGCTGCTCTGCCGCCTTCGCGCTAGAGTGCGCTATGTTGAGGCTCCCCTTCTCCCCGTGCCCGAGTTCGAGGGCGCTTATATTCTGACGAACATCGAGCGCAGCGTAGATTTCGAGACTATAGACGAGAGCGACCTGATCTACCGCGAGGACAAATGGATACCCGACGACTACCGCGACGAAATAGCCCTCGCCTTCGAGACCGAGGGCGGCCTCGTAGTCGCGACGGGCTGCGCGCACACCGGGGCCTGCAATATCATCGAGTGCGCGCGAAGGCGGCTCGGCCGCGAGGTCTTAGCCGCCATAGGCGGAACCCATCTTGTCGCCCACGGGCCGGAGAGGGCCGAGCTGACGGCGGCCTGGCTGCGCGAAAAGGGGCCGAAGCGGTTCATCGCCTGCCACTGCACGGGCGAGGAAGGCTTCAGAGCGCTGGAAAGCGCGGGCTTCAGCCGCGGATTCTGCGGTTTTTGCGCCGAGTTTTAAAAACACTGAAAAGGGGCTGTTCGCGCTTATATGAAGCTGGATTTCACGAAGCTCGAGGGCTGTAAAAACGACTATATCTACATCGACTGTCTTAAAAATGACCTCTATTTGAGCGAGGCGCAGATAGCCTCGCTCTCGGACCGCCGCGGCGGCATAGGCTCGGACGGAGTAATCTTCATAAGGCCCAGCGAGAGCGCAGACGCCTTTATGGACGTCTACAACGCCGACGGCTCGCGCGCGCTGATGTGCGGCAACGGCATCCGCTGCACCGGAAAATACCTCTTCGACCGCGGGCTCTGCGGGGAGCGGGCCGCGATAGAGACCTTAAGCGGAGTGAAGCAGCTCAGCATAATAAAGGGCTTCGACGGCTCGGCCGCGGGCGCGCGCGTGGGTATGGGCAAAGCGCTGCTCGAGGGGGACCCGCCCCTGCCCTTGAACCTCGCGGGCAGGCGCTTTGAGTGCAGCCTTGTAAACATGGGCAACCCCCACGCCGTGGTCTTTTTGGACGAGAGCGAGGATCTCGATAGCTTTGAGCTCGGCAAATACGGCTCGGAACTCAGCCTCCACCCCCTCTTCCCCGTGGGCGTGAACGCAAGCTTCGCCAAGCCCTTGGACGGCGGCACGCTCAAACTGCGCGTTTTCGAGCGCGGCTCGGGCGAGACGGCGGCCTGCGGCACCGCGGCGAGCGCCGCCGCCTTCGCCGCAAAGAAGCGGGGGCTTGCGGGCGTCTCGGCGCTCAAGGTACTGCTACCCGGCGGGGAGCTCATAATAGAGCTCTCAGAGGACGACGAGGTCTACATGACCGGTTCGGCGAGAGAGGTCTTTTCCGGCAGCGTCCTCTTGAGAGACGAGCGCGGCGATGGGGCTGCTCGATAGGCGCTTTGAAGGACTTGAAAGCAGCTATCTCTTTTCCGAAATTGCTTCAAGGGCGCGCCGCTTTGCAAAGGCACACCCCGAAAGGGAGATAATCAGCCTCGGCGTGGGCGACCTCGCTCTCCCCCTCGCGCCCTCTGTCTGCGAGGCGCTCGTCCTCGCCTCGCGCGAGCAGGGGGAGCCGGGTGGCTTTAAGGGCTACGGCCCCTACGAGGGCCGCGCCTTCCTGCGCGAGGCGCTCGCGAGCGACTACGCGCGCTCGGGCGCGGAGCTTTCGTCCGAGGAGATATTCATAAACGACGGGGCCAAGAACGCCCTGTTTTCCCTGCTCTCGCTCTTCGAGCCTGGTATTACCGTGCTTATCCCCGACCCGGTCTACCCGGCCTACCTCGACGCAAACATTCTGGCGGGAAACCGCGCAGGCTTTATCGAGGGAGGGCCCGAAAACGGCTACCTGCCCTCGCCGCCCGAGAGCGCGGCGGCCTCTCTCGTCTACCTCTGCTCGCCGGGCAATCCCACCGGCGCGGTCTACGACGCAGACGGTCTTAAGGCCTGGGTAAGCTGGGCGCTCGAAAGAGACGCAGTCATCATCTTCGATTCGGCCTACCGCTCCTTTATAAGGGAGTGCGGGCTGCCAAAAAGCATTTACGAGATAGAGGGCGCGAAAGAATGCGCTATAGAGATAGGCTCCTTTTCAAAATCGGCGGGCTTCACGGGCCTGCGCTGCGGCTGGGCGGTCTTTCCCATGGCGCTCGAGCGCGAGGGGGTTTCGCTCAATAAGCTCTGGCGGCAGAGAATAGCCGTGAGCGAGAACGGCGCGCCCTATGTCGTGCAGCGCGCGGCCCTCGCTTCCTTGGAGGAACCGGGCGCGAGCGAGTGCGCGCGGGCCGCCGACTTCTATTTGAACAGCGCCCGCCGCATCGCCGCCGCGCTGAAAAGCGCAGGAATAAGCTGCACGGGCGGCCTCAACTCTCCCTATGTCTGGCTGGAATGCCCCGCGGGTTTGAGCTCCTGGGAGCTCTTCGATATGCTCTTGGAGCGCGCGGGCGTCGTCTGCACCCCCGGCGCGGGCTTCGGCCGCCGCGGGGAGGGCCGCTGCCGCCTTTCGGCCTTCGCTAAAGCAGAGGACTGCGAGCGCGCCCTCGGGCGAATGCTGGAGGTCTTGAATCGCCTGTGAGCCTTGAGCGGACGCCGCCGCCTGCAGTTTTTTACTGAATTCCCTGCCTTCGTGTCGTTAAGCTTAAGCTGCGTACTTTTTAGGGTGTGCTCCCCCGCCGAAGGCGGGGGAGCACACCCTAACTTAAAGATATTGCGCCTTAATTAAGTCTGCTCGACCGCGAGCCCCGCGTACTCCTCAACGGAGAGAGCGCTGGCCTTGAGTATCTGTGCGAGCTCGGCTCCGACATAGCGGAAGTGCCAGGGCTCGTAGATATAGCCCGTGGCCCACTCCTTTCCCGCGGGATAGCGCAGTATAAAGCCGTATTCCGCCGCGTGCGCGTCCAGCCAGGCGTATTCGGCGGTATCCTCAAATATGGTCTTCAGGAAGGTCGAGCCGTCGCCTCCCGCTATATCCATGGCCAGGCCGCTCTGGTGCTCGCTGTGCCCCGGCCGCGCGGAAAAGCGGCTGGCTTCGGCTTCGCCGCTCTGCGCGGCGTAGCGGTTGAAAAGCGTCTCCTGCGTCTCATAATCCCTGAAGCCGGAGCCTATCCAGATAGTGCAGCCCGCCTGGTAGGCGTCCGCCGCCATACGGTCGAATGCCTCCTGCGCCTCGGATAAAATCCCGCTGCCATAGTCGGAGGGCAGGCCGTAGCTCTTGTTCACCAGCAGCATCTCGTGACCCTGTATCTTTAAATAGGTAAGGCCCTCGCGCTCGTAAATGCTCACGCCCTCCTTAAGCTGTGTCTCCGCGTTCTCGCCGGTCTCGCTCTCGGCGGCGCTCTCGTTCTCTCCCACCGTGACAGCTGAAGCCTCGGACGAGCTCTCGCTCTCGGCGGGGAGTATTTCCTCCTCAGGCTCGGCCTCGGCTCCCGGGACTTCTACCGGCGCGGAGGCCTCAGAGCTCGAACCAGAGGCGGCGCTCGAGGCCGCGCCTCCCGCGGTTGCGCTCTCCGTCTCGGGAGCGTTCAGCGCGCCCGAAACCCAGGCCCAGGACCACATGCCCACAGCCACCAGCGCCAGTGAACAGGCCAGAAGCGCCCCCTTGTTATTTTCCGAGGCGCGCTTTTTCTTTGTATGTTTTGAAGCCATTGCAAACCGCCTTTAACTCAAACCGAAGCGGAGGACTTTATAAGCCCCGTACCGTAGAGCTCGCGGCTCTCGTAAAACTCCGTGGCCTTGATTTTGTAGGAGCGCAGGCCCAGAGCCGCAGCCAGCACCGAGGCCGCGTCGCCCTCTACGTCCATTCCGTTTTTGAGCACCCCGTCCACCGGGAAGATGAATACCGCTTGCCTGCGCAGCCCGAAGATCTCGGTGCGCAGGTATCTTATCATATAATAGTCGTCAAACTTAACAAGTATGCTAACGTCTCCGTCGCGGGCCGAAAAGGGTATCACCTCGCGGCTCGTTATTATGCCGCGCGAGCTCACGGTGCAGAAGGCGTGGCGGACGTTGAGCCTCGCCGAGAGATAGAGCGAGCTTATCATCGCGCAGGCCAGCGCGGCGAGCGCGAAAACCGCCATTATTATAAGAAACACGTCGCTATCCAGAACCCTGCTTAAAACAATAAGCACGAGCGTCTCGGGTACGGTTACTGCCAGAAAGGCGGCAGTGTAAAAGCGCTGGCCCTGATGCACCTGATTGAGGCGCATCTCGCCCTGCTGTGCGCGCGTAAGCCGCGCGGCGTAAACGCCGCGGTAGGCTATGTCCGTTACCGCGCGTGCCTCGCTGAGGTTTTTCACCAGCAGCGCCGTCAGGGGTATGAGCGCCGCCGCCGCTCCGAAGAGGGACATAAGCGCGTAGCTCGTAAAGCAGGCGTAGGCTGCGGCCGCCGCGAGCAGAATAATTAAAAAGGCGCAGACAGCCGCGTTTATTACGCGCGAAAGGCGCGTGAGTCTCACGGAATTTGCGTAGTCCGAGGTCTTGGAAGCGGCCTCAGGCTTTTTCTCAGCTGCGGCGGGCTTCTCCGCCCTTCCTTTTTTCAGGGAGGAAAGGGACTCCAGAGGCTGCGTCAGCTTAAATACCTTTTTGGGCTGTGTCATATTATTCGGCTTTTCGTTTTCAGGCGACATCTATGCTCTCCAATCCGACTTTTAAATATACTATACGGATATATGTGCGATTTTCTAAAATTTGTATCCCTTTTAATTGTAGTTCCCCTCATTCGGCGGGGGAATTATACGCTTTTGAACCCGCACCGCATTAAAAGGCAGAAAAAAGGCGAAATCTGTATACAGCAAAGAGCGAAACAAATATATATTACATCAAATCATACTATAATTCTACAAATAGTAATATAGTTTGCCCGCGCCGCATTCTTAAGTATTATACCCTATCGCGGCCTCAAAGTCGATACTTCCGCCTATGGTGGGGCATCCTGATATTTAGTTAGGGAGTTCACCCCGCCGAAGGCGGGTGAACTCCCTGAAAGTCCATGCAGTCCGGGAGAATTATATGTGAAAGTGTCCCGTCGAGGAAATCTTTCGCTGCATTTACGCGCTTATAAGCCGCTTCAGGTTATATCCGAAAGCGCGCCGGCCTCTCTCAGCCCCTCGAAGCTGCCGCGGCGCAGTGCCTCGTAGACTGCTACGGCCACAGTGTTCGAGAGGTTGAGGCTGCGCGCGCCCTCGCGCATCGGCAGGCGGATGCAGCTTGAATAGTTTTTCTCCAAAAGCTCCCTCGGCAGCCCTCTGTCCTCGCGGCCGAAAACGAGATAAACGCCCTCGGGGTAGTCGGCCTCGTCGTAGCGGCGCGCGGCCTTGGTTGAAAAATAGAGGAAGCTCCCCGCGTTCCTTGAGTAAAAATCCTCCAGCGAGTCATAATAAGTTATGTCCAGCAAATACCAGTAGTCCAGTCCCGCGCGCTTTAGCTTGGCGTCGTCCGGCTCGAAGCCCAGGGGACGCACCAGATGCAGCCGCGCGCCGGTGGCCGCGCAGGTGCGCGCGATGTTTCCGGTGTTCTGGGGTATCTGCGGCTCTACGAGCACTATATTGAGCGGCTTCAATCGAGTATGCCGAGCTTCTGGGCGAAACCGGCTCTCACGAGCGCGGGTCTTATCATGCCCGAAAGTATCAGCGAGGCCGCGACGGCGATAAGGGCGTTAGCCAGCGAGACCGTGCCCTTCGTCGTCATCGTTATGAGCACCGTCTCGAGCTCGTAGCCCTTGACGAGCCTTTCGACTATATAGGTCTTTGACATATACAGCGCAACGTAGCACAGCGCGCCGCAGACCGCTCCGGCGACATGGCGGCCCTTAAGCTTTCCATTGGCCGCGCCCTCGCCCGAGCCGCCCACAATAGGCTTCGCTCCCGCGTGGGCTATCCAGCCGCAGACAAAGGCCATACAGAACTTCATAATAAAGGTTATCCAGCATTCGGGCAGGTAGACGGGGTCGAACATATCAAAAAACATCGAGCCTATGCCTGCCGCGAGCCCGCCCTTGAGCCTGCCGAAGAGCAGGCCGGTCAAAAGGCACATCACGTTGCCTAAGTGCAGCATGGTCTTGCCCAGCGGAGTCGGTATCTCTATGCGGATATAGGTGAAGATAAAGACCAGCGCGGCCATAAGCCCTACGGTTATTATCGACCGCGTTTTCTGCTGCATTTTATCCATTCAAGCTCGCCTCCTTTAGTTTCAACCTTATTATATTCCCCTTTGAGTTTAAGTCAACGCCGCGGCGCAGGCGGCGAGTGTTCCGCAAGGGTGTTTAACTCTCTGTTTTCCCCCGCCTTCGGCGGGGGAAAACAGAGAGAAGCTTCCGCGCGAACGGAACGCTTTCTGGCGAGAGAGCATGGCAAAAACAAGGCGCGTATGATAAGCTCCCGAAGCGCGGCGAACGCTTGACTTGACCCTTTAAGCGCGTTTGGTGCTGCGTTTCCCGCCTTTGGTGGGGGGGAACAAAACCAAAGCCGCGCGCTCGGCAAAGCTTCCCGAAAGATTGACTTTAACTTATTAAAAGAATACAATTAATTTAACTCTATAGCCTTCAGCGACTGAGAGGAAAAAGCCATGACGGACGCCTCGGAGCGCAACGAACGAAGGGAGCGCATACGCAGCAAGAAGAGAAAGCGGGCGGCCGCGGCCGCCATGCTGGCCTGCCTTGTCCTAATCGCGCTAGGGCTTGTTGCCGGCGCGATACAGGCGATAATCTACTCATTGAATTCCGGCGTACCTGTTATAGAAAGCGAGACGCAGCCTGAAAGCGCCGAGACCCCCCTTTCGGATATCGTCGCCGGCCCCTTCAGGAGCGACGCCGAGACGATAAGCTCGCCTGTAATTCCCTACGACTACAGCTCCCCCGTTCCCGCGATACCCGCGGTAGAGGACGCCTACTTTTCCGACGCTCTTCTCATCGGAGACTCGCGCTTTACTGGCTTCGGGGCCTATATGAGCGCGGGAGAGGTGCTCTCCTATCCCAACCTTACGGTGACTGACGCCCTCGAGCGCGAGTGCTCTTTCGGCGAGGAAACGGCCACCCTGGCTTCGCGGCTCGCGGCGCGGCAGTTCGGCTCCGTCTATCTCAACTGCGGCCTCAACGAGCTGGGCTGGGAGTACTCCTCGGCCTTTATTGAAGCCTACGGAGAGCTTGTAAGCGCGGTTCGCGCCGCGCAGCCGGAAGCTGATATCTACCTCGGCGGTCTCTGGCATCTTTCGGCCGAGACGGCTGCGGCCACGAGCTACCACA
>JAUNBN010000198.1 GCA_030527085.1 Oscillospiraceae bacterium | reverse complement strand
AAGACCGACCTTTCGGGGGCGATGCGGCTGTCTGGCGCGAAGTTCAAGCTCTATACCGTGAGCGGCGTTGAACTCGGAGAATACACCACCAACGGCAGCGGCGAGATAACGACGGGGCCTTTGAGCTTTGGCGAATACTACGTCGTAGAAACCGCAGCGCCCTCGGGATTCGTGCTGGATACCACGCAGCACCGCTTTAAGATAACGGCTGACGGGCAGCTCGTAGAGATAAGAGTAACAAACGCCCGCCCCGACATTCCAAACACGGGAGACACGACCAACTACGCCCTTTGGCTCGGCCTGCTCTGGGCAGCCGGCGTTGTGCTTTTAAGCTGCGGCAGCACGGCGCTCATTCTGAATATCGTTTCAAAAAAGAAAGAAAAGGAAGATACCAAAAATGAAATCGAGAACTAAAAAGATACTTGTTATAGTCTCCGCGCTGTCGGCACTGATGGCAGCGCTTTGTATTTGCAAGATAGCGATGGCACAGCGACAGTATAAGGAGAGCAAGCAGGAATACGAGGACTTGAAAGGGGCCGTCATAACGACCGTCCCTTCTAATGAAAGCGAAGATGAGGAAAGCCCTTACCTCGTTCTGGATTTCGACAGGCTCTCTGAGATAAATACTGACTTCAAGTTCTTGATAGACAGTCCCGGAACGGATGTATCCTACACTGATTTTCAAAGCTCGGATACCGACTTTTACCTGCGCCGTACCTTCGAGGGCAGCAGCAATGTCGGCGGAGTCATATTCATAGACTATCGCAGCGGCGGCGACCTCACAGGCCGCAACACCGTCATTTACGGGCATCGCATGAACGACGGCTCTATGTTCGCCGGCCTCGCAGAGTATATGAGCGCTGAATACTACGCCGGTCATGACACGATCCACATATATACCGAGGACGCGGTTTTGGAATATACGGTATTCTCGGCAAGCGAAGTAACGACCGGCTGCGACTGCTTCACCTTCGCCTTCCAAAGCGATTACGAGTTCCACGAGTGGCTCTCGCGACAGGCATACCGCTCCGCATACGATACGGGCATAGTTCCTAATTCGACGGATAGAGTCATTACCCTTGTGACCTGTACTGGGCAGGAGGAGTGGCGCTATGTAGTGCAGGCGGTGCTTACCGAAACCGTTTTTAACGATGTAGATTAAGACAAAGGCTTGTGGTAGAATAATACATTGGAGGGTACGTTTATGGAAAACAGATACTCTATGAGCGTCGAGCAGAACATATTCGTCGCTAAGAGAAATATAGTGGACTATATCTGGAAGAGCGCGAGGCTGGAGGGTCTGGGCGTCACCTATCCGGATACAGAGGCCATATACAACGGAATGAGCGTGCAGGGCGTTAAGGTTGATGAAATAATAGCCGTAAACAACCTTAAGCGCGCCTGGCAATTTGTGCTGGAAACGCTTGAGCCTCCCCTGGACCTGCCATATATCTGCAGAATAAACCAGATAGTCGGCGGAGACAACCTCATAATAAACGCGGGTTATCTTCGCATGACGCCCGTATCTATAGGCGGAACCTCCTGGAAGCCCGCTATGCCGGATGAAGCCACAGTGAAAGAGGAACTGGCGCGGATAGCGGCAAAAGAGGGAGGTACCGAGCGCGCAATAGAGCTTATGCTCTACTGTATGCGAGGCCAGCTCTTTCTCGACGGCAACAAGAGAACAGCGATGCTCGCGGCCAACAAGGTAATGATAGAAAACGGCGCCGGGATAATAAGCATACCCATAGAGATACAAAGGGATTTCACCAAGCTCCTCGTGGAGTTTTACGAAACGGGAGAAGCGGAAGAAATAAAGGACTTTGTGTATAATCACTGTGTCGACGGTATGGAATTTCCGGCTCCCGAAACGCAAAAAGAGAAAGAACAGAAGAAAGCTCGTTTGAGCAGAGACGAAAGATAAATAATCAATCTGCAAAAGAAGCGGTCCTCCGGGGCCGCTTCTTTTGCTTTTCAAAAGGAGAATAAGATGCCAAACCATGTGCTCATGAAAGAAAAAAGCTACCTGACCGCCGAGTCGGTCACAGAGGGGCATCCGGATAAGGTCTGCGACCTCATAGCGGACAAGGTTCTGGACGCCTGCCTGTCTAAAGATAAAAACGCCCGCGTCGCCTGCGAGGTTATGGCCACGGCGGGCAAGATAAGCGTCGCGGGCGAAATAAGCGCTGAGGAACTGCCGGATATCCCCGCCATCGTGAGCGAAACTGTTCGCGAGGTGGGCTATACGGATATTCCAAATTATGAAATAGAGGTCATCACCCACGACCAGAGCGAGAATATATCCGAAGCCGTGTCCGGCGGCGAGGAACTCGGCGCGGGAGATCAGGGCATAGTGTACGGATACGCCACGAGCGAGACGGGCGAGCTGCTCCCGCTGCCCGTGGCGCTCGCCCATCGTATAACCGCAAAGCTCGCCGGAGCGCGTAAGGACGGGATAATCAAGGGCATAAGGCCGGACGGCAAGGCTCAGGTCACGGTAGAGTACAGATACGGGCTTCCGCACAGGCTTGCCGCGGTAGTGCTCTCCTGCCAGCACGCGGAATATAAGGACTGCGAGCTTCTGAAAAAGGAACTGCTCGAAAAAGTCCTGCTGCCTTCCCTTATAGAGCTAAAACCCGACGCTGAAACGAAGATATATATAAACCCCTCGGGACGTTTTGTGCTCGGCGGCTTTGAGGCGGACACAGGCCTTACGGGGCGCAAGCTCATGGCGGATACCTACGGCGGCCTCGCGCCTCACGGCGGCGGAGCGCTGTCGGGCAAGGACGCCACCAAGCCGGACAGAAGCGGCGCGTATATGGCGAGATACATAGCGAAGCACATCGTAGCGGCAGAGCTCGCCTCGCGCTGTACCGTTTCCCTCGCCTACGCAATAGGAGTCGCCCGGCCGGTTGCCGTGAACATAGATACGGAGAATACGGGAATCTACT
>JAUNBN010000197.1 GCA_030527085.1 Oscillospiraceae bacterium | reverse complement strand
GGAAAGTGGTGCCGCCCGAACTACAACAGCGCCGTAGCCACCTTCTGCCACAACATAGCGAGGGGGCTGCCGGTGCAGGTGAACGACCCCGAGCGCAAGATGGAGCTCATTTATATTGATGAGGTGCTCTCGCTCATAAAGGCGGCCATAGACGGCGAGGCGCCCGAACCCGAGGCCTCGGGGCTCAGACCCGTAAGGGGGGTGCGCACCTGTCTTTTAAGAGAGATACCAGAAAAGCTGCTCGCCTTCAAAGAGAGCCGCGAGAGCCTTATAATGCCCTCGCTCGAGGAGCCGCTCGACCGTGAGCTCTACGCTGCTTACTTAAGCTATCTTCCGACCGACGAGTTTTCCTATGAACTGAGCGCGCGCAGCGACGCGCGCGGGGCTTTTGCCGAGATAATAAAGAGCCGCGCCGCCGGGCAGATAAGCTTTTCAACCAGCGCCCCCGGAGTTACAAGGGGGCAGCACTGGCACCACACGAAGAACGAAAAATTCATTGTAGTCAGCGGCGAGGCGCTTATCCGCTTTCGGAAGATAGACGAAACCGAAGTTATAGAATACTCCGTAAGCGGCGATAAGCCGCGGGTGGTGGACATACCGCCGGGCTACACGCACAGCATAACAAATACCTCGGCCAGCGAGCCGATGATAATGGTTATTTGGGCGAGCGAGCCTTTCGACCCAGAAAGGCCCGACACCTACCATACGGAGGTCTGAATGGGTAAATCGCGCTTAAAAGTAATGACGGTCGTGGGTACGCGGCCTGAGATAATCCGCCTTTCCGAAGTAATAAAGCGCTGCGACAAATGGTTCGAGCATATCCTGGTACACACCGGCCAGAACTACGACTACACCCTCAACAAAATCTTCTTTGAGGATTTAGGGCTGCGCGAGCCGGATTTCTACCTCTCGGCGGCGGGCGAAACGCTCGGCGAAACGATGGGCGCAATAATCGCGGAGAGCTACAGAGTCATGTCCGAAACGAAACCGGACGCGCTGCTGATTCTGGGCGACACCAACAGCGCCCTTTCGGCCATTAGCGCAAAGCGTCTCAAGATACCAATCTTCCATATGGAGGCCGGAAACCGCTGCTTTGACGAAAACGTGCCCGAGGAGACAAACCGCCGCATCGTAGACCATATAAGCGACATAAACCTCCCCTACACCGAGCACAGCCGCCGCTATCTCCTTGCCGAGGGCATACGCCCCGAGAGGGTCTTCGTGACCGGCTCGCCGATACGCGAGGTCATAGCGCGCAATGTGGACAGAATCTACGAGAGCGAAGCCCTCGAACGCCTTTCGCTCGAGCCGCGCAAATACATTCTCGTCTCGGCGCACCGCGAGGAAAACGTGGATATAGAGGAAAACTTCTACCAGCTGATGGATGCCATAAACTCCGCGGCCGAGAAGTACGAAATGCCCGTTATATATTCGACCCACCCTCGCTCGCTCAAGCGCATTACCGACCGCGGCTTCAAGTTCCACGAGCTCGTTTGCAACTGCGAGCCCTTCGGCTACCTCGATTACAACAAACTTCAGATGAACGCCTACTGCGTGCTCTCGGACAGCGGCACTCTCTCCGAAGAGAGCTCTATGCTCGGCTTCCCGGGCGTATTGATAAGAACCTCTACCGAGAGACCGGAGGTTCTCGACAAGGGCTCCGTGATAATCGGCGGCATAAAGCGCGAGGACGTTCTCTCCGCGCTGGAGCTGAGCGTCTCGATGTACGAGGCGGGAGAGCCGGCCGCTCCCGTGCCGGATTATGTGGACGAGAACGTCTCTGTCAAGGTAGTGAAGCTTATAGAGAGCTATACCAAGCTCATAAATCTGAGAGTCTGGAACAAGGATTGAAGGGGAGTGTCCTAGCGGCGGGACAGACCCGACTGAAGGCGCCCGAAAGGCCGCGCGTTATCTGTTTGAGAGGGGAAAGGCCGAGTGAAGATACTTGCAGTCACGATGTATTATCACCCCGAGCCCTTCAGGATAACCGATATCTGCGAGGAGCTGGTCCGGCGCGGACACGAGGTTCAGGTGCTCACCTCGGTGCCCAACATACCCGACGGCGAGTTCTACGAGGGCTATGGCTGGTTTAAGTACGGAGAAAGAGAGAGAAACGGTGTTAAGATAGAGCGCGTGAACGTCATAAAGCGCGGCAGGGACAAGCCCCTGCGCCTTATGCTCAACTGCGCCTCCTACGCCTTCAACGCACTCTTTCATCTGCCGAAGCTCGCCAAAAACGACTACGACGTGGTCTTCATATTCAACAACTCGCCCGTCTCCACCATCTATCCGGCCAAGGTCTTCGCGCGCCGCAAGAAGATACCCTATGTCGTTTTTGTATTGGACATCTGGCCGGATTCAATGTATCTGCTTTTGAATATGCCCATCACCGCGAAGCAGACGCTCTTTCGAAAGATAAGCTACAGCATAAGCCGCTGGCTCTACCGCTCGGCGCAGTCGCTGCTCATAAGCTCTCCGGGCATGGAGAAAAAGCTGCGCGGCATGGGCCTAGACAACACAATAGAGTATTTTCCGAATTATCCCGAGCCTATAAGCGGCTGGGAAAATGCACCCGAAGCCCGCCGCACGGCGCTGGGCTTTACCGAGAGCGATATAGTAATAGGCTTCGCCGGAAATATTGGCAAGGCGCAGGGCTTGAGCTCCCTTTTGAACGCCGCGGCGAGGCTCAAGGCGCGCGGGAATATCAAATTCCTGATTGCGGGCGACGGCTCCGAGCTCTTGAACCTTAAGGCGCAGGCTGAGAGAGAGGGGCTTGAGGGCACCGTCGTCTTTACGGGCTGGCTGGAGTCCGAAAAGCTGCCCGCCTATATGGCGCTCTGCGATATCGGTCTTGCGAGCTTAAAGGACAACGAGGTCTTAAACCTCGTTCTGCCCGCGAAGGTGCAGACCTATATGAACGCTGCCCTGCCGGTGATAGCCTTTATGAACGGCGAAGGCGCGCG
>JAUNBN010000196.1 GCA_030527085.1 Oscillospiraceae bacterium | reverse complement strand
GAGACGATGGGGATCGAACCCACTACCTCCTGAATGCCATTCAGGCGCTCTCCCAGGTGAGCTACGCCCCCGTGAATGGCACCCCCAACGGGGTGCTGAAATTTGCTTGTAAAACTTGTGGGTGTGTTTGCGGGTGCTTCACGCTCCCAGGTGAGCTACGCCCCCACGCAGTTTTTATTGCTTGAGTATTATAATTTAAATTTTTGCGCTTGTCAAGATTTCCTGTCTCGGTTTTTGTCTTTGCTAGTCGTACCTCTGTCCCGTGTAGGGCTCGAGCTTGAGCGTATTGCATAGCTCGTAGAGCTTCTCTCCGGTAAGCCGCTCGAAGAGCTCAATTATGGCGTTCGATTTCGCTATTGCCCGGTTCACTCTTGCGAAATGCGGCGGGTCGCTCCTGCTGAAGGCCAGCGCGGGAGCGTAGCGCTCCTCCACGCTTACGGGGTCGTCGTTGCGTATGAGCTTGTCGGCGAGATAGACTATCGCGGCCTCGTCGAGGGCGAGCCGGCTCTCCCGCTCGGGATTCATATGTTCGCGCACGATTTCCGCCGCCGCCTCATAGCCGCGTGAGGCGAGCAGATTTGCCGCGGCGTCGGCGTGCTTCGGCTCCAGCTTCATTAAATCGTGCAGCAGCGCGGCGCTTTTAATGAGCGCCAGATCCAGCGCAACTCCCGCTTCAACGCATCGCAGCGCGATAAGCTCGGACACGGCCGCAACGCGCTCGCAGTGGTCGCGTATGTTTTCCAAAAGCGAAAACTCCTCAAAGAGCCTTTCGCACTCGAGCTCGCTCATGCCCGTGGTGCGGCGCGCGTGCCGGTCGAATTCGGCCTGCGGGCAGCTAATGAGCACGCCCTCGTCCTCCGTTTCGAAATCGGACGCCGAAATTGAAGCTGCTGCGGCCTTTACGGGCAGGCCGCTGTCAATTAAAGCCGATATCGTCTCGCGGGCGAGAAGCAAAGGTGAGCCCGCGCAGCCGCCGCAGGTCGGCCTTATAGCCGACGCGCCGCTCGTCTGCAGCGCTTCGAGCATATCCCTAAGCGTAGCGGGGCGCGCGAGGGGAAGGTTCGCGTCGGCAATATACAGAAAGTCTGAGGCTTTCAGCGAGTCACAGAGGCCCTCATTCAAGCTGATGGGCTCGTCTGTGCCGCATATGCAGAGATTCAGCCCGGCTTTTTTCGACGCGTTTTCTATCTCGCCGGGCCCCGCGGCAATAAGCTCGCGGACTCCCGCCCCGCGAAGGCCGTTCGCTGCAAACTCAAGAGGTGAAAAGCCGCTGGCAATTTCGCGCGCGGAAAAAGGCTCAAACGCGCAGATAAGACCCTTAATGAGTATATTGGCCGCCTCCCATCAAATCACAATCGCTGACCTGTCTCAACCCGCGCGGGCTTTCCCACGCGGCGCTTTCAGACCGCGCTCAAGCGCTGATGTCGCGTCGGCGCGGATGAATCGCTTTGGTTACCCCCGGAAGACGGGGGGAACCGGAGCAATAAACGCGCGCTTGAGACGCTTCCTATCAAACCGCAAGCTTGTATTTCTCCCAAAAAACCGCTACAATTCTCTTTGCGTTCACTGTGATTTGAATATTATATTACTTTTTTAAACGCTTTGAAACAAAAAAATCAAAAACAGGGAGCGGCCAAAAGCGGGATTAGACTGTATTCCCCAGCCCTCAGCGGGGGAATGCGGGTGAAGAAGGCTCGCAAACAGCCAGCTCCCACAAAAAAACCGGAGGCAGTAATGTACAGCTTTTTAAATGACTACTCTGAGGGCGCCTGCGAGGAGATAATTAAGGCGCTGGCCGAGAGCAATCTCGAGCAGACCGTAGGCTACGGCGAGGACGAATACTGCGAGCAGGCCCGCGCGCTCATAAAGGCTCAGCTCGGGGACACCGAGGCCGAGGTCCACTTTCTGGTGGGCGGAACTCAAGCCAACCAGACCCTCATCGCCGCGGCGCTCAAGGCCCATCAGGGCGTCGTCTCCGCCGTGAGCGGGCATATAAACGTACACGAGAGCGGGGCTGTAGAAGCTACGGGCCACAAAATACTGGCTCTGCCCTCGGACGACGGCCTCATAAGCGCCGCTCAGGTTCAAGCCTTTTGGACGCGCATTGGAGCGACCCCAGCCGCGAGCATACGGTGCAGCCCGCCATGGTATACATATCCCACCCCAGCGAGCTTGGCACGCTGTATTCAAAGGCGGCGCTCGAGGAGCTTTCGGCGCTCTGCCGCAGGCGCGGGCTTTTGCTCTTTCTCGACGGCGCTCGGCTGGGCTCGGCGCTTACCGCCGAGGGTAACGACCTCACTTTGGCCGACCTCGCCCGCCTCACAGACGCCTTCTACATAGGCGGCACGAAGATGGGCGCGCTCTTCGGAGAGGCGCTCGTCGTCACGAACGGCGAGATAAACCGCGACTTCCGCTATCATATAAAGCAGCGCGGCGGCATGCTCGCCAAGGGCAGGCTGCTGGGTCTGCAGTTCAAGACCCTCTTTACCGACGGGCTCTATTTCAAGCTCGCGCGGCACGCCAACGCAATGGCGGCCAGGCTCAGAAGCGCCTGCGCGCGCGCGGGTCTTGAGTTCCTTGTGCCTACTCTCAGCAATCAAATCTTTCCCATCCTCCCGCGCGCTGCCTACAAGGAGCTTTGCGAGGAGTTTCTGGTGACCTGGTGGGCCGATTTACCGAATGAGCGCGTCGCGGTAAGGCTCTGTGCCAGCTGGGCCACCCGCGAGGAGGCCGTCGAGGCTTTTGAAGCGGCTTTGGAGCGTATTTTCGACTGAAACCGGCTTTATATACCCCCCGTAAAGGCATTTTAAGGTCAAAAAAGCCCTGTTAACTCAAAAAAGTAAACAAAAAGTATATTTTTTCAAAAAAATGGTTTGATATTTTCCCTTGAATAGTGTATCTTATATATGTCTAATTTTGTCTTGAGATTTTAGAGTACTTTCTTATACTTCTAATGAGGATGGTGAATATGGATAAAGAAAGACTGGTCGA
>JAUNBN010000195.1 GCA_030527085.1 Oscillospiraceae bacterium | reverse complement strand
CGTCCCTGTTGAGTTCATTCAGCATCTCGTGCCGTCCCTCGGGGTAAAGCTTTATTGTAACGTCCTTCATGCCGGCTTTTAAGAAATTGTTGTATGCGAGGTTTACGCCCTTGCCGCATTCCCCGACAGGATCCATAGTGCCGGACATGAAATATACGGGGGTATCCTTGTCCATAAGTTCAAGATTATTCTGGTTTGTGATTGAGCTTATCCCGCTCATCATGTCGCGGAAAAGGCTGCATGTAGGTATGAAGCCGCAGAGCGGATCGGCTATGTATTTTTCCACAATATCTTTGTCGCGTGTGAGCCAATCGTAATCGGTCTGCGGATTGTCGTAGATCTTGTTATAACTTCCGAAAGCAACATTGTTTAGAAATCCGCTGTAGTGGTGCGCGCCGCGCAGCGCGGTGACAAGGTTACCCATGGCCAGACCACCCGTGACAAGAGCCTTGCCCTGATTGCCCGTTCCGCTTATTATGGCCGCGTCAAAACCGCCGGGATAGCGTATAAGGTGAGTGCGTGCCATGAAACTGCCCATGCTGTGCCCGAAGACGATCTGCGGGAGCTGGGGATAGTTTTCCTTCATTGCCAGACGGAGTATCTCTTCGTCGCAGACAACATGGAACCAGCCGTTTGAGTCGGAAAAAAACCCCTTTTCCTCCGGCCGCCGTATGCTTTTGCCATGGCCAAGATGGTCTGTTCCGACAGCGACTATGCCGTTTGAAGCTAAAAACTCCATAAAATCGTCGTAACGGTCGATATACTCCGCTATGCCGTGCATTATCTGAACGACGGCGCGGGCTTTGTCGTCGGGGATGCACATGCGCGTATGGATACTATTCTTACCTGTGCTGGAATCAAAATAAAAATCTCTGAAACTAGGCATGGAAAACAGCCTCCCTATGTGTTATTATTGTATAGTAAGATTTTATACTGACAGATCAGCTAAGTCAACAGAAAAACTGGGAGGAATTGATATGAACGGTTATGTGATTGCTCTCGACCAGGGCACCACCAGTTCAAGAGCCATTATTTTTGACGCCACAGGCAAGCCTGTAACTGTGGCACAGTACCCGTTTCCGCAGATATATCCCAAACCGGGGTGGGTGGAACATGACCCCGTGGTGATTTTGGAGACGCAGTTTATGGCGCTGGCCGTGGATTTTGAGAAAAGCGGCCTCTCGCCCACGGATATAGCTGGTATCGGCATTACGAATCAGCGTGAAACGACTGTGGTATGGGATAAAAAGACGGGTAAACCCATATATAACGCAATTGTGTGGCAGTGCAGAAGAACCGCCTCCATGTGCGACGAACTGACAGCTGCCGGGCTTGCGTCATATGTCAGGGATAAGACCGGACTTCTAATCGACGCATATTTTTCCGGTACCAAGATAAAATGGATACTCGACAATGTTCCCGGCGCCAGAGCGCGTGCGGAAAACGGCGAACTGCTCTTTGGCAATATCGATTCCTGGCTTATCTGGAACCTTACGGGCGGCAAAGCGCACGTATCCGACTATTCAAACTGCTCGAGGACAATGATATTCGATATTGACGAGCTCAAGTGGGATGAAAGGCTGTGCCGTCAGCTTGGAATACCCATGACTATGCTGCCGGAGCCCGTGCCGTCCTCAATGGTGTACGGGACTGTCGCTTCTGGAATAAGCGGTCTCGAGATGCTCTCAGGCATCCCGGTCTGCGGCAGCGCCGGCGATCAGGCTGCCGCTCTGATAGGCCAGGGGTGTATCGCTCCGGGCCAGGCTAAGAATACATACGGAACTGGCTGTTTTACGCTCATGAACACAGGCGGGCAGTCGGTGCGAAGCGCGAGCGGCCTGGTCACAAGCGTGGCCTGGTCCATAAACGGAGAGACTACATATGCGCTTGAAGGCAGCGTTTTCAACGCCGGAAGCTCCATACAGTGGCTGCGCGATGAACTGGGGATACTCAGTACTTCCTCCGAGTGTGAATCACTGGCGACAAGCGTGGCGGATAACGGCGGCGTTTATCTGGTCTCTGCTTTTACCGGCCTTGGCGCTCCCCGCTGGGATATGTATGCCCGCGGCGCCATAGTTGGCCTTACGCGCGGCAGCACAAAGGCTCACATCGCCCGCGCGGCATTGGAGGGCATAACATATCAGGTAAAGGATCTTCTTGACGCGATGGAAAAAGACGCCGGAAACGAGCTGTCCATATTACGCGTTGACGGAGGCGCATCGGTAAACAATTTTATGATGCAGTTTCAGTCGGATATCCTGCAAAAGCCGATCGACCGGCCCAAAATGGTGGAGACGACCGCGTTTGGTGCCGCCTTCCTGGCAGGACTTGCGACAGGCGTATGGAAAGACGTTGGAGAGATAAGAGCTATTCGCGAGTCCGATAGAATTTTTGAGCCCGCCATGGCAGTGGAGGACGCAAACAAGCTCCATAATACATGGCTCAGGGCAGTAGAACGTGCAGCTAAGTGGGAAGAATGATGGAACAGGTTTTAGTTGTAAGTCGAGATAGAATACACGATTATATTTCCGGGCGTAACGGGCTCATTAGAGAAAACAGCAAAGAGATATTCGATATTATTGCAAGCGGATATGAGTTCATGCCCAGACCTCTGGCAGAGGAAAATCCAGCCTATAAGCAGATAATACCTTATGTGATCCTGCGCCGAGGCGAGCAGATATTTGCCACCCGCCGCCTGAACAAAGGCGGAGAAAAGAGACTCCATGGACTTGTTTCCATCGGGGTAGGCGGTCATATAAACCCTGTTGACGGCGAAGGCGGAAACCTTTTGATGAGAGGCTTGTGGCGGGAGATACACGAGGAGGTCTGTATAGAACACTGCGGAGATCTGGCTCCCTGCGGCTTTATAAACGACGACTCGAACAGCGTTGGCAGCGTACATCTCGGCGCCTGCTTTACGCTTGATGTCGAGGGGGATGTGTCGGTTGCAGAAACTGAAAAGCTTGAGGGCCTCTGGATGACGCTGCCGGAGCTTCGGGAATGCTTTGATAAAATGGAGACCTGGACGCAG
>JAUNBN010000007.1:17481-18190 GCA_030527085.1 Oscillospiraceae bacterium | reverse complement strand
CGCCGCTCTCGTAGTAGTCGAAGGCGCCGGGGTTGGCCTCGGCGAAGAGGGGGTCGTAGAGGTCGAGCAGCCAGAGCTCCCAGCCGCCGTCCTCGCTCACGCAGGCGTAGGTGTAGTAGTAGCTCAGGCTCTGGCCGAGGCTGTATTTTATAATACTGGAGCCCTCAACAAGATAGGGCTCGTAGGAACCATACTGCCAGCTCTCCGAGAGCGCGGCCTCGGAGCCGAAGAGCCGCCGCACCGCGGGCGCGAGCTCGGATACGTCTATGGTGTAGCTGTAGCCGTCGTCGAGGGGGAGAAAGGAGCTGTCGAGATAGCTCACCGCGGCAAAAAACATGGCGGCGTCCGAAAGCTCTGAGGCTTCGGCAAACTCCTCGGGATAGAAGTTGAAATAGCCGACGAGCCGAAGCAAACGCTCGAGCTCGTAGTCCGCCGCTTCTATATGCGGGCCGTCGAAAGCGAGCAGCTCGTCATCGTCCGAGTCGTCTTCGGTTTCGGAGGCGGGGGCTTCGCTTTCGCCGCTTACGGGCTGTTCGGTATCTTGCTGGGTCTGGCTCTCGCCGTTTTGCGCGGCGCTGAGCGAGGGGTCGTCCTTATCAGAGGCGCAGGCGGCGAGGCTGAAAAGCAGGAGCAGCGCCAGAAGAACACAGAGCACTTTTTTCATGAGAGTTTCTCCTTTGCGGGGGGCCCAAAATGCCGATGAAAGAAG
>JAUNBN010000007.1:1979-17471 GCA_030527085.1 Oscillospiraceae bacterium | reverse complement strand
CTTCAAAAAATGCGGATTAATCCAAAATTATATTCGGCCTGTCCTGATCGCCGTCGGCCTTAAAGACGCGGTAGACGGCGGGGTCGTCGCTGGTGAAATAGTAGAAGTCGCTGTTCTGCATGAGCGGCGGCTCGAGGTAGTTCGGGATTATATTTACATCGTCCTCTCTCAGCGCAAAGCCCGCGGCGCGCATCAGTTCGGGCTTAAGGCCCGCAGCGAAGAAGTCGCAGAACTGCGCGCCGAGGCGCTTCATTTCTTCGTCGAGGTAGGCTCCGAAGCCCTTAAGAGCGGCGCAGTCCCCAATGAAGTCGACCACCCGAAGCACAGACTCAGCCCCCGCAGAGATTTTGCGGTGCACAAGCAGAGCGAGAGGGCGCGCGTTCTCAAAGGCCCCAAGCAGCTCGTAAGCAAACCACGGGCTGCGAAGGTACCTCCTTTCGAGGTAGCCGCTATCCTTATACGGTCGGTTTTCTGCAAGGACGCTCTCTTCAAAGCTCTCAAGCTCCTCTTTGCCGTTTATTTTTCTGATTTCGACGCGTGAGCTCTCGTGAAACTCGCCGGAAAGCGCGGCGGGTATTGCCCTTCCCCCGCCTTCGGCGTGGGAAGGACTGCAAGAAGCCCGCGCAATAGGGACGCTCCCGTTTAAAGGGGGAATGTCTCTCTCGTTTATTTCGGCGAGCGTGAAGCGCTCGAGGCTTTCGTTCAAGCGGTAGTAGTGCTTAAGCTGCCCGAAATGCCAGCCGCGCAGCTCGTAGAGCCCGCGCGTTTTCTTTCTTATGTTGTTGCAGGCGAGGCTGCGGCAGTTCGTCGTCTCGATAATATAATCAAAGAGGCGGTAGGCCAGGCCGAAGGGCGCGCCCTTTTTTGAGACCAGATAGGATATCCAGGCATCGGGTCTCGATGAGCTGTTGGCCAAAATATAGCCGCAGACGGAGAGTATATCCCCGCTTTCAGCGTCGCGCGCCAAAGCGAAATTCAGCTTTTCGCCGCGCCTGAAATAGTAGTTGAAAGTCGCTTCATTGTGAATGAGGGGGTGCTTTTCGCCCCAGCTCTCGAGGCAGAAGGCGCGGAATTCCTCAAGCTCCGCTTCCCTTAGCCTTTCTGTAAAGACCTCGCCGCTCACAGCATCAGCTCCCCGCCGCTGGCTGTTATTACCGCGCCGTTTATATAGCCCGCTTCCTCGCTCAAGAGCAGCTCGAAGGCGGGGGCGATATCCTGAGGGCTCGCGTTGCGGCCCGTGGGGTTCTGGCGGGCGTTCTGCTCTACGGAGAAGTCCGGCAGGTCTTTTAAAAAGGCCGTCTCGGTCATCGAGGGGGCCACGCCATTCACCGTTACGCCTCGCGCGGCGTATTCGGCGGCCAGCGAGCGCATCAGCCCCGCCAGCGCGCTCTTGCAGGCGACATAGTCCGCCAGAAACTGCGGCGGGCGGCCGAAGGCGTAGGAGGAGAGCATGAATACCACGCGGCCGAAGCGCCGCTTCGCCATTTTGGGCACGAAGGCGCGGCAGGCAAGCGCCGCGCTCATAAAAGAGATGTTGAAATCCCGCCCGAAGCGTTCAGGGTCGAAATCCCGAAAGCGGCGCGGCGCGGCGGGAGCGCTGGGCAGGTGGACGAGGCGATCTATTTCAAGGCCGAGGGCCTCGACCTCGGAGATAAAGGCGTTTATGCCCTCAAGCGAGGAGAGGTCGCCTTTAAGGGGTATTATCTCGCGGCCCGCGCCTTTAAGCGAGGCCAGCTTTTCTTCGGCGGCGAAATAGTGTGCGATTATTCTGCCCTTGAGCTTCGACGCTATCGCCGCGCCCATGTCGCTGTCCGCGCCGAGCAGCAGCGTTGTTTTATCCTTTTCGCTCATGGTTTCAGCCTCCCCGCTCTTTTGAAGCGCTCGCGTTAAATCCCGGAGCGCCTCTGCTGCGCGCTCGCTGTTGGCTCAGTCTCTTTAATCAATCACGCCCGCGATTATCCTCGCGCGGTTCACGGTCTCGCCCTTCTGGTTTACTATCCGCGCGCTTATCTCGAGCCTTGAGAAGGCCTCGTTTATCTCGCTCACGCTGCCGGAAACGGTGAGCTCGTCGCCTATGAACACGGGCTTTTTGAACTTCGCGTCCACCTCGTGCAGCAGGCAGCGCTCGCCGGGCAGGTAGACCCCGGCCAGAGTGGAGTAGAGCGAGGCTACGAGCATTCCGTAGGCCACGCGGCCCGAAAAGCCGCGCGCTTTGGCAAAGCCCTCATCGCAGTGCAGGGGGTTTATATCCCCCGTTATCTCCCGAAAGCTCTCGAGCATTTCGGCGCTTATGCTTACCTTAAAGCTCTCCGTGAGGCCGACTTCGAGCTCGCCCAGGCTGTAGCGGTTCACAGGCGCTCCTTTATCAAATCCGCCATCTCGCCCACGTTTTGCAGATGCTCAACATCGGCGGCCGTGAATTTGAGGCCGAAGAGCTTTTCGAGCGCGACTAAGATATTAATCTGCTCGAGGCTGTCCCAGTCCTCTATGTCCGCGGCGCTGGTCTCGTCGCTCAAAACAAGGCTCTCGTCGTCAAAAACCGTCCTGAAGACCTCGGCCATCTTTTCCAGTATTTCAGCTCTGCTCATGCACTACCTCGATATATCTGTTTTTGTTTTCGTAATTTTCGGGAATCATATACTCCCAGAGCGCCGCTTCCCCGCGCTCCCCCGCGCTCTCGAAGCCCAGCGAGGCGCAGAGCCCGGCGCAGGGCTTGTTTTTCGCCGTGGGGATGTAAACGCCCCTTATAAGCTTCACGCCTTTTTCCCTGCAAAGGCGCACAAGCTCGTCGAAGACGGCCAGCTCCAGCTCGCGCTTGAACACACGGCAGCTCATCACCCAGAGCTCGATTTCCGCGGTATCGCCCTTAAGGGCCGCCAGCAGCTCGCTCACGAGGCCGTTGTCTCCAAAACGGTCCTCAAGGCGCGCCGTGAGGCTGAGGTGCCGCCCGTCGCGCGCCAGACCTAGAAGCTCTCCGGCCGCGTAGCGGCGCGTCGTCAGGTTGAACTGATTGGTTTTGTTGGCAAGCTGGCTTATGCGCTCAGCGGCTCTCTCGCTGAAGGGCGCGAGAAAGGCCTTCATCTCAAGCGAACGCAGGTAGTCGCCGTAGTCGGCAAAGGCGGTCTCGGCGGCGGCGCGCCGCGCGTTCTCGCGGTACATCGCCGCGCGCTTCGCGTCATCCTCAGAGAGGGAGGTCACTTCAAAATAGCCCGCGTTCGCAACGGTCTCCGCGAAGAACTCGCTTACGCTAAGCTCCGGAACGGCAACCTCGGACAGCGAGCGGCGGACGAGCTCGCGCTCGGCGGGGTTGTCATCGGCAAAGACCAGCGCGTCCGCGCCGATATTCAGCTCGCGCGCTATGTCCGCGAGGTTTCTGTCCTTGGGCTCCCAGTTGGCCTTAAAGGCCGCGAAATCCCCGGGCTTTAAAAGAGCGGAGGGGTGGCCGAAGCCGCTCTTTGCAGCAGCTTCCTCATTTTTGCTGTTTACGGCGAGCAGTATGCCTATGCCGGGCAGTTCGGAAGCGTAGCGCTGCATGTCAAGGTAGGCCATGCCCTCGGGGCTCTCGAGTCCTAAGGCCAGACCCTCCGCGCCCTCGTCGCCCACCGCGCCGCCCCAGAGGGTGTTGTCCAAATCGCAGACGAGCGCCTTTTTGTTTTTGCCGTAGAGGGATTTAATAATATTGGCCACGCTGTGCGCGAGGCAGGGAGTCATCGCGGGCGAGACGGAGTATTTATAGGAATTGTAGGCCGTGGTGTCGCAGAACTCCCGAAGCCCATAGTAGGCCGCAAGCCAGTTCAAGTCGTTGAGATAGAAGTCCGAGTTGTCCTCGGCGTACTGCGCGAAGAGCTCGTTGAGCCTTCTCACAAAGCGCAGCTTGCCCGAGGGGGAACAGGCCTCGAAGCTGCCCGTAACCCGAAGGCGCGGGTATTCGAAGTTGTCCTGTATTACAGGGCAGCCCAGCCGCTGCTTAAGAGCCCGCCAGGCCGCGCGGTAGCGCGAGAAGCTCTCGCTCAAGAGCGCCTCGGCCTCTTCCTTTGAGCTGCCCGCCGCCGGAAGCTCAAGGCAGCGCACGCTCGTATGGATATAGACGAGCTCGGGCTTGAAGGCCGCGAGCTCCTCGGAATAGAGCGCGTCCGCGTAAACACGGCCGTAGTCGCCCTCGAAAAAGAGGGGCTCTATGCCGCTGTCGAGTAAAAAGAGCTCGAGCATATCCTTAAGCGAGCCTATGGAGCTTGCCGAACGCAGGGCTATGCGTTTGGGCAGCAGGCCCTCTTTTTGGGAGAGCAGCCGTTTCAAGCGGCGCCTGTTTTGAAGTATTTCGCTGGGGTCGAAGGGGTAGCCTAGCATTGAGACCTCCGTCGCCGGTATTGCCTTACCCGCCCTGATTATAATATTTTGGGGGATATTATGCAAACGGGCGCACGCCCCGCCCGCGTTCTAAAGACTCCGTTAGTTTACTCAACTATCCGCGACGCAGTCTTTATTTTAGCATAATTACGATCCCGTTCTCGCCCGCGCTTCGCGCACTGCGAGACCGCTCACGCGTAAAAGGCACTTTTGACAGTTCGCGCAATTACCCGCGCCGTATGGAATAACTGCGATTATGCTAAATAAAAGCCCTTGCGCTGAAGTGAAGCAGCGAACTTAAGCAGAATGCGCGCCTTTGCGCAATCCCCCAAAAGGCTTTAGAATGTCTCCCCCCGCCTCGCGCGATTGAAACCCGGCAGAGCTTGTGGTATATTAGTTTTTGCAAAAATATGCAGAAAAACGGAGAAATCATGGCCGCGCTGTTTATAGCTCTCGGAGCAATAGTTCTAACTTACGCGGCCGCCGGAACCGCCGTGTTCTTTATTGCCCTTTTCAGGAGGGATACGCGCGACCTCAACTACGACGGCGTAAGCGATGAAGCCTCCTTTCTTCCATCCGGCAAAAGCCCGTTTCGCCGCCTCTCGCACGAGAGCAACATCTGGTGGAACAAGCAGGCGCTCGAGCGCCGCCAGATAGAAAGCGAAGGCCTGAAGCTCACGGGCCACCTGCTGAGGGCTCCGCAGCCGACGGTAAATCTCGCCGTTGTCGTCCACGGCCACCTCAACGTCTCCGGCGAGATGGGCTTTATAGCGAGAATGTACCGCTCTCGCGGCTTCGACGTTTTTATGCCCGACCAGCGCGCCCACGGCAAGAGCGAGGGCAGATTAATCGGCATGGGCGAGCGAGAGAGCCGCGATTTGCTGCTCTGGCTCAAAATGCTGCTTGAGGAGCGCCCCGAAAGGAAAATAGTCCTGCACGGCATTTCCATGGGCGCGGCCACGGTGATGCTGGCCTCGGCGAAGGAAGGCCTGCCCGAGGGGGTGCGCTGCGCCGTTGAGGACTGCGGCTACACAAACGCCTTCGACGCTATCTTGGTCACGGCGAAGGATGATATGAAATGGCTTCCCTTCAGCCGCGCGGCTCTGGGAATAGCGAGTGGAATAAACCTGCTTTTAACGGGCCGAAGCCTTAAGAGAGTAAGCCCGCTCGAGGCCGTTAAGCGCGCCCAAATACCGACGCTCTTTATCCACGGCACGGCCGACGCCGTCGTTCCCCTCGAAATGTGCGAGCGGCTTTACGAGAGCTGCTGCGCTCCCAAGGCCAGGTATATAGTTGAGGGCGCGGCGCACGGCGTAGCCTATTTTTCCGATACGGCGGCCTACGAAAAGGCGGTTTTCGATTTTATCGTGAAGTATATGGATTGAAATAGAAAAGCGCCGGGGGTATTCCCTCAGCTCTTCCCTCCCCGGCGGCTTCAGCCCTGAGCCCGCTTTGCGGCGAGAAGATATAAGACGATGAACTTCCCCATGGCGCGGCTGTCCTCGGGCCTGAGGGCGTAGTTCGCATCGGGGCCTTCGATATCCAGCGCGGCGAGCGAGGCGTTGTGAGTTATATTGCTCTGGCGTTCCACGAGCGCCGAGAGCTCGAAAGGCTCTTTCAGCCGCTCCCCTTTAAAATGCAGGCCGCGTTCGTCCGCCGTCATAAGGCCCGCCCCGCAGGGCTCGTAGCCCTGCCTGCCCTCAACCGTTCTGTGCAGCGTGCAGGGCATAGAGAAGCTGAAGCTCCCCGCGTATTCCCGCGCGGCGCACTCGAGCTCGAAGCGGTACCATTCGGATACAGAGTCGAAAACCGGCGCGCCTTCGTGCGCTTTGAAGAAGCCGTATTCGTTGAAGGAGACCTCATAGCCGCAGCGCTCGCAGACGAGAGACTCCCCCCTCGCGAGCATCGCGAGGTCGCTGCCGCAGGCGGGGCAGCGGTAGAGAATGGTCTCCAGCCCTGCGGTCTCGCGCCTTTCGGGCTTAAAGGCCGCCATCGTCTCGCGCTGCCAGACGAACTCGTCGTAGCTCAGGGCTTCCTTTATGCCTCTCGCTACCGTTTCAAGGGGAAGAGAACGCAGCTCCTCGGCGCCATAGAGAATTTCGGTGCGGCTCTCTATTCTGCCTCTGTACTGCTTCCCCCTCGCCCATTTGGGAGCCGTAAGGTAGTTGCCTCGTATGCTGTGTATAATAAGCGGCAGACCCAGCCTCTTCGCGAGCTTGGCGGTGCTGAGGTCTATGTCGGAGCTCTGCCCCGAAAAGCAGACCTGCCCCTCCGGGAAGATGCAGACTCTCGCGCCTCGCGCCGCGGCCTTCATAACCGACTTTACCGCGGCCGCGTCCGGCAGATACTGCCTTTTGGGAATGCAGCCCATCAGCCTCAAAAGCCATGAGAGCAGGCGGTGGTGAAAGAAATAGGTGCTCACCATGAAGTTCAGCCGCAAAGGATAGAGCGCGGCGGCGCAGATGAGAAAGTCGCGGTTGCTCTCGTGGTTGCTCAAAACGAGGGCGGGCCCCTTTAGCCCGCGGGTTTGGACGTTGTCGAATACTATATTGTATTTTTTGCCATAAATATACTTCGCGTAGAGACAAGCGAGAAAATAGAGCCACTTCGACGGCTCTCGCGGCGTTTTTTCGGAAGAATTTTTTTCGGCCAAGCCCCGGTCCCCTCTTGCATTTAATGTGTAGATAATATCATAATATTAACATATCAAAAAGCCGTCCGTCGTGAAAGAGAGATTAATATGTCAAAAATCCGCAAAATCCTGCTGCTGACAGCCTGCTGCCTCGCGGTCTGCCTTTTAATAGGCGGGGCGGCCTACCTCGACGCGGCGCGCGGCAGGACCTACGGCTATAAGAGCTATATAGCCGTGAGCGCTCTGAGGCGGGACGACGGCAGCTTTTATTTAAATGTTGACAGCGAGAACGAAACCCCCGCCATAGGCGACCAGGCGGTGGAGAACACGATAGCGCGCATCAACGAGGGTCAGACCCTTGATGTGGACGTGCTTACCGGGGCCACGGTCTCCAGCGCGGCGGCGCTCGAGAGCGCCAGGCTGGCGCTGAGCCGTCTGGGCTACGACACCGAGTCACTCGCCGAGCGCCCCAGCGAGACCTACGAGGAGAGCAGGCGGGTAAACTGCGACGTAGTGATAATAGGGGCCGGGGGCGCGGGCCTCACGGCCGCGATAGAGGCGGCCGAGGCGGGAGCCGAGGTCGTCGTGGTTGAGAAGCTGGGAATAGCGGGCGGCTCCACCGCGCGCAGCGAGGGCAAAATAATGGCCTCCGGCAGCGCGCTTCAGCTTTATTACGGCATTAAGGACACCACCGCGAGCTTCGCGGGTTATCTCTACGAGTTTGTGAGTGAAAATATACAGCAGAGCCGCCTTATAGCGCTTGCGGAGAACTCCGGCGCGAATATAGACTTTTTAAAGCTGCACGGCGTGAGCTTCTCCAATACGCTCTTGGCCTCGGGCGACGAGGCCCAGAGGATACACCTCGCCGTGGATTCGGGCGAGGCCTCGGGCGGCGCTCTCGTAACCCCTCTGCGCGAGGCGGCCGAGGAGCTGGGAGTTGAGTTTTACTACGGCGCGGCGGTAAACGAGATAATGACGGACGTTTACAGCAATATCAAGGGCGTGAGGGCGCAGTGCCTCGACGGCAGCGAGCTCACGGTTTACGCCCCCGCTACCGTTATAGCCAGCGGCGGCTACGACCGCAGCCCGAGCCTCACGGCCAAATACACCCTCGGCGGCTCCGTTCCCGCCTATTCATATTCGGGGCTGGGCAGCACGGGAGAGGTGACGCAGCTCGCCGCAGACCTCGGCGCGCATATAATAAAGGGCGCGCTCATAGCCGAGCTCAGGGACTTTTCCGCCGGGACAGAGAGCGTTCACGGGCTTTTGGTGAACGAGGAGGGCGAGCGCTTTGTCAACGAGGCCTCGGACAGCTTCGAGCTGGGCTCCGCCCTGCAGGCGAGCGGCGACTCCAAGGCCTGGCTGATACTCGACTCGGCCCTGGCGAGCGCGCAGGTAAAGAATCTGGCCGAGGAGGGGCAGATAGTCAGCGCCTCCAGTCTTGAGCAGCTGGCCTCGGCGCTGGGAGCGCCTCAGCTCGAAACTACGGTTTCGCGCTACAATTATATTTGCCAAAACCGCGCGGACGAGGACTACGGCAAGCGCAGCCGCTACCTCGAAAGCATCGGCAGCGGCCCCTACTACGCCGTGCCCTACGAGCTGGCGAGCTACGGAACGCTCGGCGGAATACGCACGAATATAAGCTGTCAGGCCATGAGCAATATAGCCGTGGTGCCCGGGCTCTACGCCTGCGGCGAGGCGGCCTTCGGCTCCTATATGGACGAGAGCTACCCGGGCTTCGGCTCCTCGCTGGCCATAGTTATCGAAACGGGCCGCGTAGCGGGCAAAAACGCCGCCGCTTACGCGCTGAGCGTCGGGAACGGCTAAGGGCTCCGGCGAAGTTTTGCCCCATATCCCCCGCCGCAGGCGGAAGAATACAGCAGTGAAAAAGGCTTTAGGCCGCTTTTGCGCTTCGGGAGCATCCAGACCGCGTGATGTTTTGCCTCTCAGCCGCATTGCCATAGCCGCGCGATTATGCTAGAATAATACGATTTAAAAAAAGACGGCAAAAATAAGGCAAAACGGACGCTTTTAAAATGCAGTATCTTAACGCTTTTGTGTTCGACCACCCGCTCATCCAGCACAAGATGTCCATCCTGCGCGACAAAAACACCGGCACCAAGGACTTCCGCGAGCTGGTGGACGAGCTCACCACCCTTATGGTCTACGAGGTCACAAAGGACCTGCCCCTGAAAGAGGTCGAGATCGAAACGCCTATGGCGAAGATGAAGACCAAAATGCTCGAGGACCGCCCCGTTTCGCTGGTGCCCATTCTGCGCGCGGGTCTGGGTATGGTGGCCGGAGTGCAGAAGCTGCTGCCCACCGCAAAGGTAGGCTTTTACGGCCTCTTCCGCGACCACGACACCCACGAGCCTGTTGAATACTACTGCAAGATGCCCGAAAACATCGCGAACAGCACGGTCTTTGTCCTCGACCCGATGTTCGCGACCGGCGGCAGCGTAGTCGCCGCTGTGGACATGCTTAAAAAGGCGGGCTGCCGTGACATTCGCCTCGTCTGCATGGTCGCCGCCAAGGTGGGCGTTGAGCGCATGAGCGCCGAGCACCCGGACGTACCCATGTACTGCGCCGCGCTCGACGACGTGCTCGACGAGAACGCCTATATAGTCCCCGGCCTCGGCGACGCTGGCGACCGTATCTACGGCACGAAGTAAGCTTTTATATTCAGCTGCAAACCGGCGGTAAGCACCGCCGGTTTTTCCTATGCGCTTGATACATAGCGTGGATTTTGCCGCATTTCCCCCGCCTTCAGCGCAATGTTCACTTAGTTAAAATATCGCGGGCTTCACTCTTTTTCGGCGCTAAACCCCCGGCGTCCGCAAAAGGCGTGAGGTTTTTCGGGTGAAAAAAATCACAAGAAAGCACAATTTGTAGATGGAAAATACTGGAAATAAACTACTGCTTGTGGTATACTTGGTTTCAGCAAAGGGAGGCGAGAGGATGCGAGCGGAAAACCCGGCGCGCATAAGGGCAGCCTATATTTCGACAGGGCGAATAAAAGCGGCGTGCGGGCAGCCTGTCTTTCGAAGCGAGGGCGAGGAGCAGGCGCTCACGCAGAGCGTCAGGCAAAACGGCATAGCCGTGCCGCTGCTTGTGCGCCGCTGCGGCTGGCCCTCCTTAAATTACGAGCTCATATCGGGCAGGCGGCGGCTCGCGGCCGCCAAGCGCGCGGGGCTGGCCAGGATTCCGGCGGTTATACTGAGCGGCAGCGAGGAGAGCGCGCTGAGGTACAGGGTTCTGAGCGACGTTCATCGCGCCGAAGGCGGAGGCTTTGAGCTCGCCTGCGCTCTCGAGAGCCTGGCGGGCGCGCGGCGAGAGCTACGCCCAGCTCGCGCAGACTCTGGGCATGAGCGGGGAGGAGATGGCAGAGGCGCTCTCGGCGCTTCGCTTGGAGGACGACGAGGAGCTCGTCTGCTCCGCCGCATCCCTTTCCGAAAAAGACCGCCGTTACATACTCTCTCTCCCGCGCCGCGAGCGAAACCGCCTTTTCTACGGCCTGCTGGCCGACAACCGCGAGCTGGAAACCCGCGCCGGAATACTGCGCGAGAGGCTGAGGGGCTGGCGCTCGGGCTCGCACCCGAGGACGATAGCCTTCAACGATGTAAGGATTTTTTTCAATACCATAGACCGCGCGGTGGACGTGATGAGGGAGGCGGGGATAAACGCCGTCTCCGAAAGGCAGGATTTGGAGGATTTTGTGGAGTACAAGATACGTATTCCCGCGAGCGAGGCCTTTGCCCGCCGCTGAAACTAACAGCAACTTTCTCACATACACACATAAAAGGAACTCGTCTTGAAAGAGTGGAGTTCCTTTTGTGTTTCCAAGCGGCTAAAACAAGGCCGACCTTATAAAATGGAGCGACACGGCTGCGCGCCGGTTTCGCTGTGTACCTAACGCCTAGGCGTGCATTTGGGGTATTTCCCCCCTCCTGAGCAATGTCATTAAGCTCAATCAAAAGAAAAGGGCTTTTAAGCCCTTTACCCTATATGCTCCGGCCAGGCTGCGCGTGCTTTTTAGAGTGTTCCTCCCCGCCGAAGGCGGGGAGGAACACTCTGAGCTGTTGGGTCGCTTCTAAAAATTAAACTCCGCGCTCCAATCGAAGTCGCCGCTTTTCTCCTCACTCGCCGGCCAGTGGGCGCACCAGTCGGGCACGGCGGGATGCTCAACGCGGTCTGCTGCGGGGGTATAGGGCTTAATATCCAGCACGGGGGTGCCGTCGTTTGCGTCTATCCAGGCAAGCCACAGTCTACCGTTTTCGCAGTCCAAATCAGTTACATAGCAGGAAGTGAGACCGATAGGGTTGGGGCGCTCGGGCGAGCGCGTGGCAAAGACGCCCAGGACCTCCGGCCCCTTTGTATAGGGCTTTTTCTCCAGCAGCCTGCTGCGGGAGGCCGCGCTGTCGCAGCCGTCGAAACACCAGAGGATTTGAACATAGCCGAAGCCCTCAAGTCCCTTAAGCCCCTCTTTGTATTCAGGCTCAAGTTCGATAAAATATCCGCTTTCACCGGCATGAACAGCGCCGATGGGATTCAGTTGAAAACTCATAAAACACCTCTCAAAAATATCAGAATTACGACGTCGTTATTCCATTATAGAGGAAGTGTTTTATACTTCAAGTCGTTTTCAAAAACGCGGAGTGTCACCTTCGCGCGGGGCCTCGCACTGTTTTCCCGCCGAAGCGCGAGAATACTTAAGGCGCGCCCTCCACAGTGGCTCCCGTGTAGTAGTACTCGAGTATCTGCTCGTGGCTCGCGCCCTGCTTCGCCATGGCGTTCGCGCCGTACTGGCTCATTCCCGCCCCGTGGCCGTAACCGTATACGGTAAACATAAACTCATAATTAATATACTCTACGTCAAATATAGCGGAGCGCAGGGAGAGCATTTCGCGCAATTCGGCGCCTGTGAACTCCCTCGCGCATATAGTTATGGAGAGGACGGTGCCCGCCTGACTCTTTCGTGAGCCGCCCAGCCAGCCGGAGGGCTCGCCCGAGACAGTAAAGGCAGCGTCCTTCTGGCGTATCAAGTCCTCGAGCGTGGCGGGGGTGAAGACGGCGCGGCTCTTCCAGCCCTCGGCCTCTCTGTCCCAGGCGCTCTCCACCGAGACGAGATAGGGCAGCGGCGAGGCGAAGATGTTCTCGCTCGCCTCCGTATATCCGCCGGAGATGGCGTGGTAGCAGGCGGCTATGGGAGCCCCCTCGTAAAGCAGCCGCTCGCTCATCGTCTCGTCTACGGCTGCCTGCATTTTGGCCAAGTAAGCTTCGTACTGCGCGCCCCAGAGCCCCTTGGCCTGCCCGGGCTCCATATAGCCGGTGAGCGAGTCGGTGTTCACGGTGAAGTAAGCGCCGTTAAGCTCGGGCAGCGGCGAGGCCTCGCGCAGGGCCTTAACATAAAGCGCGTAGGAGCGGCAGGCCAGCGCCTGTGCCTTTAAGGCCTCCGTTTCATAGAGGGCGGGCATCTCGCACATCAGCGCGCCGAGAGCGTACTCGCGCTCGCTTAAAGTCAGCACCTCGCCCGTGGCTTCATCGAGAACGAGCAGCGTTTCGCCCTCGTGAACTACGGGAGCCTCGCTCATCGCCGGCTGAGCTTCCCCGGCAGGGCTCTCGGGCGCGGGAACCGCGCCGCCTATCAGCGATACCGCGGGCGCAAGGGCTATGAGCAGTATAAAGGCGAGGAAGAGCAGCAGCTTGTGCTTCATTCTTTAAGACCCCCTTTAAGGCTTTGGGGAGCGTTCCGTTCACATGGAAGCTTCGCCCTGATTATCAGACAGGCTCAGGGGACACTCCCCGGACACTTGGGAGTGCCTTTTCCCTGCGCTTTTCGTGGTATTCCCCCGCAAATACCCGCTTCTGGCTCACTCTCGAGATATTCCCGGACTTTTAAAGTCCGCGGCCTTGTGATATAATTCTTTAATTAATTTAAAAGAGAAACGCAAAAACGCAAAACAGAGAGGTAGAGAAATGCTCAAGCTTGGCGCTGAGGAAAGAGACGCTCTTGAATATCTATGCGGAGAATATAAAAAGCATAACAAAATAGATGCGGAGGATTGGTCGAAATACGATGTCAAGCGCGGGCTGAGAAACAGCAACGGCACCGGCGTGCTCGTGGGGCTCACCTCTATCTGCGACGTTGTGGGCTACGAGATGGAGAACGGCGAACGCCGCGCCTGCGACGGCAAGCTTATTTACAGAGGTATAGACGTAAAAGATATAATAGAGGGCGGGCTCAGGGACGGGCGCTATTTGTTCGAGGAGGTCTCCTGGCTGCTGCTCTTCGGCCGCCTGCCCGACGCGATGGGCCTCGAGCAGATGAAAAACCTCATGTCCCGCTTTCGCGAACTGCCCGAGGGCTTTGCCGAGGACATGATAATGAAAGCGCCCTCGCGAAATATAATGAACAAGATGGCGCGCTCGGTGCTCGCGCTCTACTCCTACGACGAGCTCGCCGAGGATCAGAGCTTTGAAAACACCATGCTTCAGGCGCTCATGCTCATCTCCTGCCTGCCTACCATAATGGTCTACGCCTATCAGGTAAAGCGGCGCACCTACGACAAAAAGAGCATGTATATCCACCATAGCAAGCGCGAACTTTCTACCGCCCAGAACATACTGCGCACCAACCGCTCGAACAAGCGCTTTGAGGACGCGGAGGCGAGGCTGCTCGATTTGTGCCTCGTTTTGCACGCCGACCACGGCGGCGGCAACAACTCGGCCTTTACAACGCGCGTGCTCACCTCCTCGGCCACGGACACCTATTCCGCTATTGCGGCGGCCATAGGCTCGCTGAAAGGGCCCAGGCACGGCGGCGCGAATATCAAGGTAATGGAGATGCTCGAGGATATAAAGGCGCATATCAAGGACTGGCGCGACGACGAGGAGATAAGGGCCTATCTTGAAAAAATCCTCGCGGGCGAGGCAGGGGACGGCAAGGGCCTTATCTACGGCATGGGACACCCGGTCTATACCAAGAGCGACCCGCGCGAGCTCATACTGAAAGAGAGCGCGCGCTCCCTCGCGCTCGAGCACGGTCTTGAAGCGGACTACAACCTGCTTTGCGCCGTAGAGCGCCTGGCCCCTGAGGTTTTAAAGGAACAGCGCGGGGTTCAGTTCGTCTGCGCAAATGTAGACCTCTTCTCGGGCCTTGTCTTTAAAACCATGGAAATACCGCTGGATTTGTACACGCCCATGTTCGCGGTCTCGCGCATAGCGGGCTGGTGCGCCCACCTTGTTGAGGAGCGTCTCACCGGCGGCCGGATAATTCGCCCCGCCTATAAATATGTAGGCGCGCAGCAAAGAGGGTATATCCCTCTCGAGGAGAGATGAGGCCGCTTCGGGCCTACAGGCTCTGCCTGCTTTTGACGCTGCCGCTTTTCGCGCTGCGCCTTTTCGAGCAGCAAAGCGGTGCCATTGAGCGCCCCTCGGGCTTCCTCGCCTCGGGCTTTCTCTGGTATCACGCTGCGGTGCTGCTGCTTATCGCGGGGTGCTGCTGCGCGCTGAGAATAATAATTAAAAAAAGCCCCGAGTCCGGCGAGGCCCTTCCCCGTCCCGGCGCTTCGGGCGCTCTGCTCCTGCTTTTGAGCGGCGCAGCGGCGCTTGTGAGCGGCATTGTTACAATTAAAGAGATAGGCGATGAGCACCTTTTTATCGAGCTTTTGATGAGCCGTGCCCAGCTTCTGGCGGTAGGCGCTTCGCCGGACGGCTTCAAGCTGAGATTCGCTGCCGCGGCTGCGGGCTTCATAGCGGCGCTCTGGTTCTTTATCGCGGGAATTAAAGCCTTTAAGAAAGCGCCGCTCTGGGACGGCGGTTTTCTGGCCCTCTGCGTTCCGCTCTGGCCGGCGCTTACGGCCATATCCCGCTTCGCGCACTCGCCGGTAAACGCGCGCGACAGCGTCAGCGTGACGCAGCTCGCGGCCTGCATGGCGCTCGCTCTCGCCTGCTGCTGCCTGACGAGGGGAGCGGCACTGGCCGAGGGTAAAAAGACCGCGCGCCGCGCGGCGGTCTTCTCGCTTTTGGCCGTCTATCTCGCGGCGGGGATTAAGCTCGCCGATATAGGCTTCTATCTCGCCTGCGGCGAGGAGAGCGAGGCGGCGCTTACCGCGGCTCTGACTCTCGCGGCCTTGGCCGCCGCGGTCTGCGCCGCGCCCAAAACAACAAAGCCCGGGGAGGACGGAGAAAAGAATGAGGAATAAAAAGCTGCTGACGCTGCTCTGCCTTATCTGCGCGCTGGTGCTGCTCGCGAGCGCAATTCTGCCCCTGCTAATCTACGTTATGGGCTAAAAGGAGAACGGCTCAAAAAGCTTGCTTTTAAGTTAGGGTGTATTCCCCCACCTGCGGCGGGGGAATACACCCTGAAACGTACGCACAGCCGAGCCGGTAAAATTTATCGCGCCGCAGGCGAAGGGAATACAGCGAAAGAGCGCGCAGCCGGGAGCTTCCCGCGCTAGGAACGAGTCTCTTTAAGTGTGGAAACAGAGCGTTAAACAGGGCCTTGGTGCGCT
>JAUNBN010000007.1:0-1947 GCA_030527085.1 Oscillospiraceae bacterium | reverse complement strand
CCCGCTCAGGAGCCGCCCATCGTTTTACATTTTTAACAATTTTCGTCTTGTATTTTGTACTGAAAAAGGTTATCGTTAAATAAGCTTTGCAAACAACACTTCAATTGAAAGGGAGAATTATGGGAAAGAAATCCGTAAATATCGCGAATCTGGACGTAAACAAGCTTATTGATATGCTGAACGCCGCGCTGGCCGAGGAGTGGCTGGCCTACTACCAGTACTGGATAGGCGCGAGGGTCATGGAAGGCCCGATGCGCAGCGAGGTAGAAAGCGAGCTGCTCGTACACGCCACAGAGGAGCTGGGCCACGCCGTACTGGTGGTGGACCGCATAATCCAGCTGGGCGGCACGCCCGTGCTCAACCCCGCCGACTGGACGAAGCACGCCGAATGCAAGTACGAGGAGCCGAACGACCCCTACATAGAGGTCATTCTCGAGCAGAACCTCGAGGGCGAGCGCTGCGCTATCGAGCGCTACCAGGGCATAGCCGACTTTACGAACGGCAAGGACCACGCTACCTACCAGATGGCGGTGCAGATAATGAACGACGAGATAGAGCACGAGGAGGACCTCGAGAGCTGGCTTACCGACATCGAGCGCCTCAAGGACGATATCCGCAAGCTGAGGCTGTAAGCCGGAGCGCCCCATTTTCTGTGGGTTTCATGTAAAGATAAGCATTAAGCGGGAGCGCGTTCAGCGCTCCCGCTTTAAACATCCTCGTCCCTGTCCGTCATGTTTTCTATTGCGAAGTCAATACAGCGATTTATGAACTCGCTGCGGTTGGTGTCGTACTTGCGCGCAAGCCTTTCGATAAGCTCAAGCTTCTCAACGTCGATGCGGATGGCAATGGGTTCTTTCTTATACGGTTTTGGAATAAATCCGCTCAAGGCCACCCCTCCTCGCTTGACTTTATCGTAAGCTAAGATGTATCTTTAATATAGATTACGATATGTCATACATAGGGCAGGTGAATTATGGGCGGGAATCCGATTGCGCTTTTCTGCCGTATTCCCCCGCCTTCGGCGGGGGAATACGGCCTCGAACCCGCTTTTGAATCACTCAGATATTATAGCCGATTATAAGCAGATGTATTCCCATCTGTTCAACGAGGTGACCGACGCGCTTGTCGAGATTGAAATGAAAGAGATAAGGGCGGCAGAGCGTCGGTTGAAAAGAGCGCAAGCGAAATGCGAGGACATTTTATAGAGACCGAAGCGGATATATGGGTCAAGGCCGAGGGAAAGCTCATAGAATTAAACGCGCAAAAGAAGAAAGAGGAAGGCTTGAAATAAGCCCTCCTCTTTCGCTTTTAAGCTTATGCAAGGTCTGTAATCGCACCGCCTCTTGCCAAAGGCGAGCTTTTGTTCTTTCAGGGTGTGTCCCGCCGCGTGAATTTTCGCTGTATTGCCCCTGCCGTAGGCGAGGGCAATTCGGCATATTGGGATACTTCCTGCTTTCAGGACATCATTCTCCCGCTTTTGAGCGAGAGGCGGACTCTGTCGCTTATCATGGCGACGAACTCGGAATTGGTGGGCTTGCCGCGCAGATTGTGTATCGTATAGCCGAAATAGGAGTTGAGCGTGTCCACGTCGCCTCTGTCCCAGGCCACCTCAATGGCGTGCCTTATGGCGCGCTCTACTCTCGAGCTCGTGGTCTTGTAGCGCTTGGCTATGCTCGGGTAGAGCCGCTTGGTGACGGCGTTTATCATCTCATCGTCCTCTATGGCCATTATAATGGCGTTTCTGAGGGACTGATAGCCCTTGATGTGCGCCGGAACGCCTATCTGGTGGATTATGTCCGTAACCATCATCTCAAGGTCTATCTCCTTGACCTTCCCGCCGCCCTGGCGCTTGCCTGTGAAGGTCTCTATGCGGTCGGCGAGCTGCTCAATATCGAAGGGCTTTAAAATGTAAAAGGCCGCGCCCGCGCGTATGACCTCGCGCTCCAT
>JAUNBN010000194.1 GCA_030527085.1 Oscillospiraceae bacterium | reverse complement strand
CTCTTTTTGGACTTCCACTACTGCCCGCTCGTAAAGGCCTGGCAGCGCGCGGGCTGCAGCGACGAGGAGATAGCGAGGCTCTGCGACATAGCAATGTGCGGCGACCACGGCATAGGCGAGCGCTACGGTGCAGTGCTCGAGCTGCCGCAGGCGATAGCCAAGGGCGACCCCGTCTGCGAGCTGCGCTACATAAAGAAGACGGAGGAGTAGCATATAGTGTATTTCTCCCGCCGAAGGCGGGAGAAATACAAGGCCCATTGGAGCGGCTTACCGCGGATTTACTAAAACAACAGCAACAAAAACTCCCGCCGGACTTTAAACTCCGGCGGGAGTTTTTTTGCGCGATAATGAGGTTTTACCTCGTTATCCGGTGCCGGCACATGCCCGTATTGCCGCACTTGGGGCAGGTGAGGCGGCGCTTTGTAAAGGTGTGGTAGCCCTTGGTGTAGTCCTTCATGCTCGGCACGAAGAGCTCCCCGCAGGAGGGGCATTCAAAGGCGCCCGCCTCCCTTTCGAGCATGGCCGCCTCGTAGATGCCGAAAAAGGCGCAGACTGCCGCGAGCGCTATAAACAAAACCCGCACGACGGCCGGAACCTCGAGATAGGCCGCCAGAAGCGTCAGGGCTACGACGGCGACTATCGTCACCGAGCCGGTTATCATCGAGAGGGTGAACTTCTTCTTGTTCTCCTCGTTTTCCTTTATAAGATCTATCATGTTCTCCTCCGCCTTGTTCTTATATTCCGCCTGAGATACCCGCTCTCCCGAGAGCAGGTCGTTCACGCTTATGCCGAGCCTCTCGCAGAGCGGCAGCATTAAAGATACCTCGGGAAGCCCTCTGCCGCTCTCCCATTTTGAAACCGTTTTGTCGCTGATACCGAGCTCCTCAGCGAGCCTCGCCTGCGTGAGGCCCTTTTGCTTCCTCGCCTCGGCAATAAATCTGCCGGTCTTGACTGCGTCCATGAGCCCGCCTCCTTTCGTCTTTCTTATTATGAGGCAAAATCCGCCGAAAGTACACCCACGAAGCGTAGAGTGAGGCAAAAGGTTCTTCAAGCTATATGCTTATGTGTTCCGGATCGGTTATGCGTATCTTTTAGGGCGTCTCCCCCGCCGAAGGCGGGGTTAAATTGCCCCGACTAAACTACTTTGGCCTGCGGCGGGGGAACACAGCGAAACAAGGCGCAATCGGGGAGCTGCGGCGGCAGACTGCATATCGGCGCGGTTTGAGGTTAAAATAAGAGAAGCGACGATTCTAGCAGCCCCATAAAATGCAATTCTATATTTCTTGGCAAAATAACAATAAGAGTGCAAATAATTCATAAATAAGAAATAAAATATAAATAAAAACTTCATAATTTCTGAGTATACTGTGCTCAGTGAAAGAGAGAAAGCGCCCCCTAAAAGAGAGCGCCCTCAATCAAACAAAATAACGGAGGTTTTACGATAATGTTTGAACTCATGCCTTTTGACCGCACCGCCCGCCTTATGAACCGCTTTTTTGACGACATCGGCCGCGAGTATATGAGCCGCGAGCCCATGGGCTTCAAGACCGACATCAAGGACAGAGGCGAGAGCGTCCTGCTCGAGGCCGAGCTGCCCGGCTTCAGCAAGGAGGACATCTCCATCGACGTAAACGCCGGCACGCTCACCGTAAAGGCCGAGCACAAGAGCGAAAACGAGGAGAAGAAGGAGAACTACATTCGCCGCGAGCGCAGCTACGGCTCCTTCGTCCGCTCCTTCAATATCGACGGCATCGACACCGAGGCCATAAAGGCCAGCTACAACAACGGCGTTCTCAGCCTGGAGCTGCCTAAGGTCAAGGAAGTCGTGCCCGAAGTTAAAAAGATTGCCATAGAATAAAGCTCAGATTCCCATAAAGGGCGGGCCCGCAAGGCGCAGGACCGCCCTATCTTTTTGGCTTTTATAAGGTCAGATAATAGTGCGTCTCAAGCTCTTCGATTACAGCGTCGTAGTTTATTGGTATCAGATTCAAATTGCCGTCGAGGTAGTCGGATTTTAATATCATGGCGTATTTTGAGATATAGCTGCCGTCTTTCAGCTGTATCCAATCGGCTCTAACTATAAAGTAATCCTCGGAGGCCGCGCGCGGATAGCTCGGATTGATTGCTCTTTCCTCTGGCAGCCCAAAGTCAATGTTTCTCACCTCGCCGTTATCGTAGTCTATCTGCCGCGCTCCGAGAGCTCCTTCGACATAGTACAGCCCCGTATAGGGGTCGATGAATTTCGCGTCGCTATAAAGCGTAAAGTCGATTTCGAGGTCTTTCAAATCGCCCCAGCTCTTTTGAGCGTCATTCGCGGGAGAAAAAAGCTTCAAACCCAGAAGCTTGGAGGGAAAAACGGGAAGCCCGTCTACAAACCCCGTGAGTGCAGACACTATTATTCCGTTCTTGTAAACGCCCTCAACTTTCAGCGTACCGGTTTCGGATTCGGAAAACAGCAGCGTTTCATAAACTCCCTTTTCAAAATTCAGCCTTACAAGGCAGGTATCCCCTTTGATATTGGCGGCGTTGGCCGAAATGAACACATAGAGATTTCCTGCCCCGTCCGCCACAATCTGCCCAGAACGAACCCCCCAGCCCTGCGGCAGCCTGACGCTGCGCATATCCGTGTCGTCATATTTCGAGCGGTAGACAACAGAGCCCTCCTCATCGTACTCGAAGCCGTAGACATAATCGTCTGTCAGAAAGCCATGGGCCTTGTCAAAAATCTCAGGGTAGGAGGAGGCGATATGCGCGGACCTGTTTTCAAGGTCGAGCAGAAGGTAATTGTCAAAGGTGTTCCGATAACCGTCCAGAGGGGAGTTTAAGGCGGAGTTCAGCTGGCAGATTGCGACAGATTCGTGAACGGAAAGGCGGTAGGGGCCGTAGTAGGTATAAACTACCCTAAGTTTTTCAATCTCGGTCAGTGCTTCGGCCTCCTCAATGTCCTCCGCCTCAGACTCGGGCAAAGCGCTGTTCGAGCAGGCGGCCAGGGGAGCGATAAGCAGCAGAGCTGCCAGAAGCAGACAGACTGTCTTTTTCATTTTGAAACCTCGCTTTCAAAGGGAGTATAGAACGCAAATTCG
>JAUNBN010000193.1 GCA_030527085.1 Oscillospiraceae bacterium | reverse complement strand
TCCTTCGCGTCGAAATCCACAAAGCCGTCTATATCGACCATGCCGTTGGAGAGCAGCCTCACGAGAGACTTCTCCTTGGTCTCGAGGTCCTCGATATATATCTCGACCCTGCTCACGCCGCTGCGCGCTATTTTGTCGCCCAGCTCGCGGCTTATCTTTTCGCCCGCGCTCGCGAGCAGCTCGCCGGTGCGCTCGTCTATTACGTCCTGCGCTAGCTCGTGGCCGTAGATGCGCGGCACGAGCGAGAGCTTTTTGTTATATTTATAACGGCCGAAGCGCGAGAGGTCGTAGCGTCTCGGGTCGAAGAAGAGGTTGTTGAGATGGCTCCTCGCGCCGTCAACGGTGGGCAGCTCGCCGGGCCGCAGCTTGCGGTAGGTCTCGAGCAGTCCCTCCTCAACATTGGTCGTCGAGTCCTTTTCGAGCGTGGTGAGCAGGAGCTCGTTCTCGCCGAAGAGGTCTATTATTTCGCTGTTGGAGCCCAGGCCCAGAGCGCGCAGAAAGACCGTTACCGGCATTTTGTGGTTTTTGTCTATGCGGACGAAGAAGATGTCGTTGGCGTTGGTCTCGTATTCGAGCCAGGCGCCGCGGTTGGGTATAACGTCGGTCTCGTAGAGCTTCTTGCCGGACTTGTCGCGCGTCATGCTGAAATAGACGCCCGGCGAGCGGACGAGCTGCGAGATTATAACGCGCTCCGCGCCGTTTATAACAAAGGTGCCGCTGTCCGTCATGAGCGGGAAGTCGCCCATGAAGATGTCCTGCTCCTTTATCTCTCCGGTCTCCTTGTTGAGCAGGCGCGCGCGCACCTTTAAGGGCGCGTTGTAGGTGGCGTCGCGCTCCTTGCACTCCTCAACGGAGTACTTCGGCGTCTCCTCGAGCCGGTAGTCGATAAAGTCCAGCACGAGATTCCCCGTGTAGTCCTCGATGGTCGAGACGTCCCGAAAGACCTCCTTGAGCCCGTCGGTCAAAAACCAGCGGTAGGAGTTCTTCTGCACCTCGATGAGGTTGGGCATGTCCAGAACCTCGTCGATATGCGAAAAGCTCATCCTCTCGTTTTTGCCGAGCTTCACCGGATGTACGTTTACCATAAGGGCGCTCACTCTCCTCTTTCGCAGTCCGCTTTAATAAATATTTTTATAATACACAAATTGAAGGAAGTTTTGGCTCGAAAGCCGCCGCTTCTTTGGGCGTTTTGCACAAATATTTTCGAGCAAATTGCACAGTTTGCCCTTTCAGAGGGCAATTGTTAATAATATTCCTTTTGGGCTTTTTTGTCAAGGTTGTCACAAAAATAAATTTTCTTGCAACGCTTCCGGGAGTTTGCAAGCGCGCGTTTCAAATCAAGGGCCTGCGAGAAAGAGCACAGCATCGTACCCACTTTTGGTCCACTCCCTTTGGAAGTGTCCTATAAGCGTGTAATATGCTGTCTTTCCCCCGCCGAAGGCGGGGGAAAGACAGCTAAAAACCCATGCGGCGGGACACTTCACTCCCTTTTGCGGGCTTGACTTCCCCTCCCTGCTTATTATAATTCACTATAATAGGGGTGTAAGCGTTACCGGCTATGCGGTTGTCGCTTTCAGCGGCAGCACCACCGGGGCTGCCGCCCCTATCAGCATACCGCCGCAGCGAGAGCTGCGGCGGTATATTATTTCCCAAAAGGCAAAGACCGCAAGCGGACTGAAAGCCTGTTTAACTTGAACAAGCTTCTTTAAGCGAGCATATCGTCCAGCGCCGCCATTGATTCAAAGAAAACCTTGACATAGCCCTCGCGGTCAACGCCGGTAAGCACCTCGCAGGTATCGAGCGCCCTGTCGCGCTCCGCTCTTAAATCGGCCACGGTCATGCCGCGGCAGAGCTCGCCCGCCGTCTCGATATCTATATGATAAAACTCGGACTCAAAGAGCTCTGGGCGAAGCGCGTGGATAACGCAGGTCAAATCGAAAACGGGCGAGCGGTCGCTGCCCCGCTTTTTTCCGTAGAGGCTGAAAAACTCGAGCAGCTCAAAGGCCAGCCTCGAGGCCCTTCCGCCTTTTTTCAGGCGGGGGTACTCGCTGTGCAGCACGCTCGCCGCCGCGCAGACCTCGAGCCCGCTCATAACTATGGGCTCTCCAGAGGCGAAAACGAGCTTCGCCGCCTCGGGGTCGTGGTAGATATTGAACTCGGCTCGAGGCAGGATGTTGCCCGAATAAAGGCTGCCGCCCATAAGCTCTATTCGCTCTATCCTCTTTGCGGCAGCGGGGCTCGAGCCCAGCAGCAGCGCGAGGTTCGTAAGCGGCCCCAGCGCGAAGACGAGCGTTTTTTCCTCGCCCTCCAGGAGAGTCCTTCTGAGAAAATCCACCCCGTCCGAGCCCGCCTTGCTCAAGGCAGGCGCGAGCTTTGGGCCGTCGAGCCCGCTTTCGCCGTGCGCGCCGGGCTGGGGCTCAGGCTGCCTGCAAAGCGGCCTTGCGCTGCCGCGAAACACCGGCAAATCAATTCCCAGATGATCGAGCACGCGCAGGAGGTTGTCCGTCACCTTGTCGAGCGTCTGGTTGCCCGCAACGGTGACGGCCCCCGCCACCTTAAAGGCTTCGGGGTGGGCGAGGGCCGTCATCAGGGCTATTATGTCGTCGTGGCCGGGGTCGCAGTCAAATACAGCCTTAATCATTCTTCTTTTTAGCGGAGTAATAGGCGATGACAGAGAAAGCGACTATGCCTATAAACACTCCGAAATAGGGTATGGCCGTAATTATGTCCGTGGGCAGTATCTCTCCCGGCTGCGCGGCGAGATAGGTTGATATAGCCTGGAAAACCGAGAAAAGAAGCGTGCTTGCGCCCACACCCAGCAGGCTGCTGCCGCCCATGGCCTGCGCGGCTATGCCTATCCAGCCGCGTCCGGCGACCATGTTGCGCGTGAAGGTGGAGAGGTAGCCCATCGTGAGGTAGGCTCCGCCCAGCGCGGCGAAGAGACCGGAGAGCAGCATGGATATGAGGCGGACGCGGTTCACGTTGATGCCTACGGAGCTCGCGGACGTCGCGTCGAGGCCCGAGGCCTTCATATGCAGGCCGAAGGGCGTTTTATGTACCAGTATGGCTACCAGAATTATGCTGGCAAAGCAGAAGTAGGCGAGCATGAAGTGGCCGGA
>JAUNBN010000006.1:17790-18558 GCA_030527085.1 Oscillospiraceae bacterium | reverse complement strand
AAGTCCTCCAAAAAGTTCAGCAACGTGAACCAGAGCGAGGAAGAGCAGGAGGCTCTTTTCGCCAAAAAAGCGCCCAGGCTCTGGGCGGGCGCTGTGTAGTCCCCGCCGCCCGCGGCAAAGGCCGCGCGCTCGAGCCCGCGGCGGAAATCATAGCCGTCAAAGGGAGCGCGGCCGAAGTCCTGCGGGCCTACGGCGGCCACAAGCGCCGCATTCGCGTTCTCGCCGCCGCGCCCGTAGAGGCTCATGCCGTTTGTCACAAGTCCGCCGCGCTCGGAGGAGGCGGCAACCACCGTCCCGCCCGGGCACATGCAGAAGGTGTAGACCGCGCGGCCTTCTGTCTTCGCTGAAAGCGCGTATTCGGCCTTCGGCAGACGGGGATCTCCCGCCTGTTTGCCGTAGACGGCCTCGTCTATAAGGCTTTGGGGGTGCTCTATGCGCGCGCCCACCGAAAAGGCCTTGGCCTCGAGCTTCAGCCCCCTGGCGCAAAGCATTTCGCAGGTGTCGCGCGCGCTGTGGCCGCAGGCGAGAATAAGCGCCTCGCAGCCCAGCTCCCCCTCGGGGCAGGAGACTGAGGCGAGAGCGCCGTTTTTGAGATTTATTGTTTTAAGCGGGCTTAAAAAGCGCAGCTCGCCGCCGTTTTCTATGACAGACTCCCGCAGGGCTTTAACCACGCCGCGCAGCCTGTCCGTGCCTATATGCGGCTTCGCCTTCCAGAGAATATCCTCCGGCGCGCCGTGTTCCGCAAAGGTTTCCAGAACCAGCTCGCAG